>CAJWSQ010000071.1 GCA_913045895.1 uncultured Flavobacteriales bacterium
ATCAGTGAATAAATTAAAATGAGCGAAATAATCCTACAATCGACAATTACTTGCCCTGAATGTGGTCACAAGAAAGAAGAAACCATGCCTACAGACGCATGTCAATTTTTCTATGAGTGCGAGAACTGTAAGAAAGTACTGAAACCTCAACAAGGTGATTGTTGTGTTTACTGCAGTTATGGCTCAACTCCCTGTCCACCTATTCAAAATGATAATGGGAGTTCATGTTGTCAAACAAAAAAAATAGAAAAGCAAATTTAAGTGGGTCGTTAGCACTAGGTATTGTTTCACAAGGTCAAGCCCTGCGGGTTTTGAATAAAATCTCCACCCTTCGGGTAGTATTTGATCCAAAAACCTTGTTCACAATCCCTCCCCACATTCAAAGAGAGCTTTCTCTTTTCTTTTTTTCCCTTTTTTCTTTTCTCTTTTAAAAATGTCTGTGCGAAGCGCAGCGAGCATAATTCTAATGGCTTGCTATATGAAAACGCTTCTGATAAAGACACACAGACCGAAAACCACCTACACACAGCCCCATTTCTTTATTCTGAATAAAGGATTGAATAGCGGCAAACCATTGAAAGCACCCTGCCCGAATTGCTTTGTTTGCCTCCTCGAAAATCCTGATTCGGTTGACCAGGTGTATTGGATAGCATACGCACTTTGGAAGTCAAGACAGCTTGAAATGTTTCTACGTGGTTCAGTGATTCCATTCATAACCATTGGAGAATACAGAAAGCATTTTCTAAGGACCATAAAGGCTGCTGAAGAGAAGGAAAAACAACTTGAAAAACTCATTCAGAGCTTCAAGCTCTTAGAGATTCAAGAACAAAAAATCCATGTTTCATTAAGAATGATTGAAACCGCAAGAATGGCATTTTTCAGGGAGTTGCTATGACCTGCATTCCCTTTTGTCATAGGAGTTTAAGCAAACCGAAGCAAGAAAGAGCTAAGAAACCGAAAGAAACCACTTTGCCCAATTATTGACGTAATCTTGGTGGAAAGTGACAAGGCCGTACCAAGTCCGAGTCAAGTCCAAGTAACTAATGTTTAACCCCTAAAAATTTAAAGATCATGGGTAAAATTTCACAAGGTGTCTTAGGCGGCTTCTCCGGCAAGGTCGGAAATGTCGTAGGTGGTACATGGAAAGGAATTGATTACATGAGAATCAAGCCTGCCAACGTATCGAATCCAAGAACTGCAGGTCAGGTTGACCAACGTTCTAAATTCTCAACTACTCTTAAATTCTTGCAGTCAATGACTGACTTCTTGAGAGTAGGTTTCAAGTTGTACGCAAACAAGATGACGCAGTTCAACGCTGCAATGTCTTACAACTTGAACAACGCAATCACGGGATCATATCCCAACTTCACCATTGACTACGCCAATGCGCTCGTTAGTCGTGGTGGATTAGTAGGCGCAGCAAACGCAGCTGTTAGTTCTTCAGGTGGATTGGTTGAGTTCACATGGGACGACAATACAGGCAGCGGAAACGCTCAGGCAACTGACAAGGCGTTGCTAGTTGTTTACAACCCAACCAAGGACGAATCAATCTATGATTCCGCAGGAGCTGTAAGAAGTGCCACTTCTCAGAACTTAGGAATGCCTGCAAGCTACGTAGGTGATGATGTAGAAGCCTTCATAGGTTTCTTATCAGAAGACGGTAAAGAAGTCGCTAACAGCGTTTATATCGGTTCTGTAACAGTTGCTTAATAGCAATTGGTTCTCTCTCGAAAACCGCTCTAATTCTAGAGCGGTTTTTTTATTCCCTTACCTTTGTGTTTGCACTTGTTTAGCGGTTAATTAGCTCTATTTCAGGACTTTTTGTTACTGATTTGTACCTAGAAGCACATAACTAACTGATAATCAATAGTGCTTTAGATATTGTATCGGGAAGTAGTTTTTTTCTATTAACTAGTTCACAGTTATTCATAATAAGAGATTTATATTTTTGATTCAAACTCAATAAATCATTTATATGAAACTCAGCTATACACTACTCATTCTATTTCTTTTTGTTTCAAGTGTTGCTTTTAGTCAAGTTAAGCTAGTACTCACAACAGGTGATACCGTTGAAGGAGTACATGTAAGATCTGAAGCTAACCTTTATATCCTAACTAAATCAGACGGTACAGGTTCTAAATTACAAAAATCGATGGTTGCTGAAGTAATCCGTGATTTTAAAAACATCGGTTCGAAACCAAGTTACATTTATTGTGAAATTGTTGGAACCCAAAAGCTTTTAAGTACTAAGGTTACTGTATCTATTGATTATGGTCAAGAAACTAGTTTTTGGAGTGATACTAGGATTAAAGACGATATGGGGAATGTTCAAACTTTTAACTCTATGGTAGATGCTCTAAATTACATGGGAAGATTCGGTTGGGAATTTGTACAAGCCTATACAGTTACTTATGGTGATTCAAATGTATACCACTGGTTAATGAGAAAGAAGCCTGAATAAATTTAAAATTATCCATTCTATATTCTCTCAAAAAAACCGATAAAAACTCGGTCTAATAGCGATCCCTAAACGAAGCATATTGACACATTGATCGTAATCAATTAATCCTTCAGCGTAGCCGTTAAACCACTGCAACATGATGTATTGATTTCCTTTTTTGAACGGTCGGTATTCGATATTCAGCATATAACTGCCTCACCAATCCCAAGAAAATGCTTTGCGAAAAGTCACATTAGAGTACAGTCTGTTTTCAATAAACATGCAATGAACTGTTGCCTCGCCTATTCCAATGTATTCCAATAAATCTGGATTATCACTTACTTCAAATGGTAGCCACAACCTAACCGTATCGTTTGGCAAGGCTTAAAGAGAGGTAAAAGCAACGGCTACCTATAACAGCTTAGTTGACAACTAAAATAAAGCAAATCATGATGCTTTTTCACATCATTAATACCTTTTATTAAACTATATGATGTATATAAACATCATATAGGCTTTTGGAGAACATTCCTTTATTCGCTATATTTGATGTGATTTCACATCATTAAAGTTTATTTCAGGCTATTATGAAGGAATTTTCCACCATAGAGTTAAAACGAATGACCGATGATATGATCATTAAGGCCATTGGTGAATACGTACGTTCCATTCGGTTAGATAGGAACTTAACCCAAGAGCAACTGGGTGATCGAGCAGGTGTTCATAGAACAACCATCCGTGACCTTGAATTGGGAAAGAGAAGTACGCTGCTAACACTCATACAAGTATTGCGATCATTGGACCAGTTACAAACTCTGAAAAACTTCAAGGTTTCAAAGGAGTTAAGTCCACTCGAAATGGCAAAACTCGAAATCCAAGAAAGAAAGCGAGCAAGTGGGTCAAAATCTGATCAGAAACCTAAAACATCAGACTGGTAATGATTAAAACTGCTTACGTCAATATTTGGAACAAGCGTGTGGGTGCAGTTGCTTGGAATGAGAATGATGGAACAGCATCATTTGAGTATGATCCTAATTTCATTGAAACAGGATTAGACATATCCCCCATCATGATGCCTTTGGCTGAATCTCGCAATTACAGATTCCCGGATCATCGCAACACAACAACGTTTAAAGGTTTACCAGGAATGCTCGCTGACGTGCTGCCAGACAAGTACGGAAATGCACTGATCAATCAATGGCTCGTTAGAAATAATAGACCGGCCAATAGTATTAATCCTGTTGAAACCCTGTGCTTCATTGGTGAAAGATCTATGGGTGCATTGGAGTTTGAACCTACTGTACCTAAGGTAGAAGGCTACTCCATTAAGCTTGAAATGAATGAATTGATAGACATTACATCAAAGATTCTTTCAGGCAGACAAGAGTTTCTCACCAATCTACAGCCAGATCAAGAAAAAGCCTTACAAGCAATTCTAAAAATCGGAACATCTGCCGGTGGAGCACGAGCAAAGGCATTGATTGCATTCAATAAGGAGACTGAAGAAATAAGAAGCGGCCAAACTAATGCCCCTAAGGGGTTTGAACATTATCTGATTAAGTTTGATGGGATCGAAGATGAGCAGTTTGGTACATCTAGAGGATATGGACGAGTTGAAATGGCCTACTACAAAATGGCCGCTGATGCAGGTATTGAAATGATGGAAAGTAAGTTACTTGAAGAAAATGGCAGGGCGCACTTCATGACCAAAAGGTTTGACCGGGTACATGGAAAGGATAAAATTCATGTCCAGTCTTTCTGTGCAATGCGTCACTATGATTTCAAAGACATTGATATATACTCCTATGAAGACTTATTTGAAACAATGAGGCTTCTTGTATTACCCTACCCTCAAGCAGAGCAGCTGTTCAGGAGAGTGGTGTTCAATGTTATTGCTCGAAACTGCGATGATCACACCAAAAATTTCGCCTTCACCATGGATAAAAGTGGCGAATGGTCACTTTCTCCAGCCTTTGATGTGTGTCATGCTTATCGACCATCCAGTACATGGGTAAGTCAACATTGCTTGAGCGTCAATGGTAAAAGGAACGGCATTGAACGAGCCGACTTGCTCGAGGTAGCAAGAAGAATGAATATTAAAAGAGCAAGTGAGATCATTGATCAGATTGACCAAGTGATCGGAAGGTGGAAAGAATATGCGGATGATCAGAAAGTTGATCCAGAGTTAAGGGACGCAATTGAGAATACACTTGTTAGAATGGCTGAGAAATGAAGTTGAATAAAATCAAAAATTTTCTACTCTATACTCACTCAAAAAAACCGATAAAAGCTCGGTTTAAAGGCAAACCCAAGGCGAATCATATTCACTGGACGGTTGTAGTCGGTTAGTCCTTCAGCATAGCCATTAAACCATTGCAGCATAATGTATTGATTGCCTTTTTTAAACGGTCTATACTCAACATTTAGTTTGTAACTACCTCGCCAATCCCATGAGAATGCTTTTCTAACACTGATGTCTGTATATAATCTATTCTCAACCAACACCCGGCTGAAACTGAGTTCTCCTATTCCAATATACTCCAACAAATCTGGATTTTCGCTGATTTCTATTGGAAGCCACACATTCAATGCTCCGCGCATTTTTTCGTTGAAAACATGCGTGTATTTAGCCGATAGAAAATTCCAACTTCGGGTGTTGTTGTGTTCATCCATTCCGTTAGACTCATGCTCTATCCCTATGTTTATCATCCCTAGATAATAGCCTTTACGAAATAAAGGTCGGGCAAAATAAACGGCTGGATTGTAATTCGATTCTGCAAACGGTCTTGAATAATCATACACATTCCAAAACGACTTTTGAGTGTATGTGATGTAGGGATAAAATTTCAGTAAAATCGGGCGATTCATTAAGCGTTGTTTGAAACTGATTTGAAATTTCGCATCAGCGGTATGCTCATTGATTTCGCCATTCAACGGAACCCCGGTAATGAAATAATTATCACGAAAAATGGTAAAAGATGGACTCTCTTCAATCAGTGTGATCACCGTATCGCTACTCAACTCGCGGTTTTGACTGAAAGCCAAACACACCAACATTTGAAAGAGCACTAAAACAACGCCTCTCTTCATTCAACAAAAAATTAGACCAGTTAGCAAGGTTATTGGATTTTTTCACTGCTACCAATTCAATTATTACAAAATGTACACACCTTTGCTTAGAATGGACAGTTTAGAGAACAAAAAAGAACCAACTAAGTTCGGGCTTCACCTGCGTAACAAACATCGCCAGTCATACGACTTTGAACTATTGGTTAAAAACCACCCGCCACTCAAACCGTTTATTTCCATCAATAAATACGGTAATGAAAGCATTAGTTTTTTTGATAATCAAGCTGTATTAGCACTCAACAAAGCCTTACTGATTACGTACTACGGCATCAAAGAATGGGATATCCCCAAAGGTTACCTCTGCCCTCCTATTCCTGGAAGAGCTGATTACATCCATCAGGTTGCTGATTTGTTGGCACAGTCGAATAACGGCAAAGTACCTACTGGAAAAAACATCCATTGCTTAGATATTGGCGTGGGTGCCAATTGCATTTATCCAATCATCGGAAACAGTGAATATCATTGGTCTTTTGTGGGAGCAGATATCAATGAAACTGCCATCAAAAACTCGAATTCCATTTTAAAAGCAAATCCCAATCTAAACCGATTTGTGTCTTGCCGATTCCAAAAGGATTCTTCTAAAATCTTTGCCGGAATCATTGAAAATCAAGAGTATTTCGATCTCACCATTTGCAATCCACCATTTCACGCATCTGAGAAAGAAGCCCTTGGAGGAACTACCAGAAAACTTCGAAACCTAAAAGGCAAACAGGATGTAAAACCGCAATTGAATTTTGGTGGACAAGCTCCTGAATTGTGGACTGATGGCGGTGAACGCAAGTTTGTTATCCGAATGATTAAGCAGAGTAAAGCCTTCAAAAAGAAGTGTTTCTGGTTTACTACTTTGGTATCTAAAGAAGCCAACTTAAAAGCCATTTACAGTGTATTGAAACAAGTTAATGCAACTGATGTTACAACAATACCAATGACACATGGCAACAAGAAAAGTCGTGTGGTTGCTTGGACTTTCTTAACTGAAAGCGAAAGGCAAAATTGGGTACGGAAATACTGGAGGTAGTTGTTAAATTAAGGTTACTCATACTCCAAATACAATTCGTTGAGTAAAACCTACAAACCGTTGCTTATTTTTGATTTATGGAAAAGATCTTATTGGTTGATGATGATCACTATTTCAACTCGATGCTTTCTGCATTTTTGGAGCGAAATCAGTTTGAAGTGAGTTTAGCCATGTCATCACGTGTGGCCATTGATACTTTCCGAAAAGAGTCTTTCGACTTGATTTTGGTGGATTATAATCTCCCCGATATTGATGGATTAGAACTCATTCAAATCCTCAAGCAAGAAAACAAAGACATCCCCATTATTCTTATCACCAGTTATTCTGATATAAATACAGCCGTGCGTTCCATCAAATTGGGCGCGTATGAATTCGTAAACAAACCCATTGTTCCAGATGAGTTGTTGCTTACGATTAGAGGCGCATTAAAAGTCAACCAATCGAAAAAATCTGAATCAAAATCAGATGCTGATAAAGGCAATTATGTGATTGGCAAAAGCGATGCCTCTCAAAAAGTGTGGGAACATTTGCACTTGGTGGCTCCAACCAAAATGACGGTTTTGATTTTGGGAGAAAGCGGAACAGGTAAAGAGTACGCTGCCCGACTGATTCATCAAAAAAGCAAACGAGCTGATAAACCTTTTGTCGCGCTCGACTGTGGTGTGCTTTCGAAAGAATTAGCTGTTAGTGAGTTATTTGGACACACCAAAGGTTCGTTCACTGGAGCTACGCAAGACAAAAAAGGAAGCTTTGAACACGCGCAAGGCGGAACCATTTTCTTAGATGAAGTTGGTAATTTACCGCTTGATGTCCAGGTTCAATTGTTACGCGCCATTCAGGAACGCAAAATTCACCGCTTGGGAAGCGATCAAGAAATTGAGATTGATGTACGCATTATTGCAGCTACCAATGAGCAATTGAAAAAAGCGGTTGAAGAAGGAACTTTCCGATCAGATTTGTATCACCGTTTAAACGAATTCGAAATTCAAATTCCACCACTTCGCGATCGCAAAGACGACATTGATGATTACGTAAATTTGTTTTTGACTGAAGCTTGTGACGAGCTAGGTAAAGAGGTTGAAGGTGTTGATGACGAGGCATACAAGCTTTTGAAAAACTACAACTGGCCTGGGAATTTACGTGAATTAAAAAACGTTATTAAACGTGGCGTTTTACTTACACAATCCACTCACATTTCAACGGAGCATTTACCTCAAGAGTTTTCTGAAAAGCCTGTTGAAAGAACATCATCTGCCATTGAAAATGGCGAAACAGATTTGAAAGCCATTCAAGAGCAGAATGAAAAAGAGTTGATTGTTAAGCTGCTTCGCGAAACTAAATTCAACAAGAGCAAAACAGCTAAGTTGTTGAACATAGACCGAAAAACGCTTTACTTGAAGCTTGAGAAATACAATTTGAAAGATTAAGCTTTTAGATTCAATTGCTCTTGAATTCCTTGAAGTTTAGGTAATAATATTTGAGCTTCTTCTTTGGCTCTATCCAACTTGCCCATCTTCACAAACAACTCAATACTGAACAACGATTCTGTTATTTCTTCACGACCCAATTGCTCGTACATTGGTTTCATTTTGTGGCAGATATCGCCCAATGCCGTTATCTCACCTGAGCTTAAGGCTGATTCAAATTGAGCTACATTTTGATTGTTGTTATAGATGAAATCTTGCAACAACTTGTTGAATATCGCATCATCATTTCCCGCATACTGACGAATAAAATGGAAGTTAAAAACTTCATCAACGCTAGTTTTTTCAGGTTGATTTGAATGTTGTTTATTGACTTGTTTCACCGTCATTTTAGCATTCAAAAACTGAGTTAACAATTCTTCAATACGAGCTGTTTTATAGGGTTTTCTACAAATAGCATCGAAGATTTGATGCTGATTATTCTTCTCAATATTGAAATCAGCAGTGAGTGCTACAATAGGTGTTCGAATGCCTTTATTCCGAATGGCTTGTTGCAATTCAAAACCATCCATATCTGGCATTTGAATATCCGTAAAAATGATGTCTACAGCGTTTTTGGTTAGGTATTCCAGTGCTTCTGTTGAGCGATTAAACACAATCAGTTCATCCACTTTTGGTGTCAAAAACTCTTGCAATAACAATGTATTCCACGAGTCATCATCAACAACCAAAATTTTCGCGTTGAAGTATTTCTGCTCTTGCTCATCAACTTCTAAAACAGGAACTATCTGGTGTTTTTGATACTGCATCGGAATAGAAATAATGAATTCCGTTCCTTGATTTACATCACTTAGCAAATCGATTTCACCACCCATGGCCTCCACTAAAAATTTGGTAATCGAAAGTCCTAAACCCGTTCCACCGTAGTTTTTCACTACTGTTTTTGTATTCTGCGAGAATTGCTCAAAAACAGAATGGTGTAGCTCTTTTGGAATTCCAATTCCAGTATCTTTAACACGAATATGAAGTCTACAATCTGAGTCATTTTGCTTTAAAACATCCACTTCTAATTTCACCTCACCTTCATGAGTAAACTTGATGGCATTGCTCAACAAATTGGTAATAATTTGCTTCACGCGAAGTGCGTCACCCAACAATTCGATGTCTTGATAATCGCCACCAATTTCAGTTTTAAAATCAATTGCTTTTCGCTGAGCCGAATACGAAAAAATAGCCTCCAGTTCATCGGTAATTTCTGGAATGGTAAAAGGCGATTTGATCAGTTCTAATTTACCTGCTTCAATCTTGGCCTGATCTAAAATATCGTTGATTAAATCACTCAAATAACGATTGGCGTAATTGATAGCGCCCATGTATTGCTGTTGCTTTTCGTCTAAACTACTTTGCCCCATCAACTCCGAAAAACCTTTAATGCTCTGCAAAGGCGTACGAATTTCGTGACTCATATTCGAGAGGAACTGCTCTTTTACGCTTGAAAGTTTCTCTGCACGATCTTTCTCTATTTCTAACTGAGCCCGATAAAAATTAGAACGTGTAATATCTCGCATCACCAAAAACAACAAAACCCCACTAAGAAACAACCCAACCAGACCAGAAATCAAAATGAATCGAATGGATTTATTAGCCGTAATGGTTGCTTGTGAATTACTCAAATCAACCTTGTTGCGCTCTTCATACTTCAGCTGATTGATGATGGTTCTGATGTTGACGATAAACGCACGATCTTGCTTTAAAAGTTCCAGTTCTTTCTCTACCAATTCTTGCTGTAAATCGCGTTCTTTACGAATCATTGGAGTTAAAATATCGCGGATTTTGAATAAAGTAGAATCGCGATAAGTATGTTTTACAACACTAGTATCCACGCTAATTTCACGTGAATACGACATCTCTTCTTCAATGGTTTTTATCGTATCAATAACCGTATTATCGCCACCAAAAATCTTTCGGAAAAAGCCACTCATTCCCTTGTACTCATCAGGAGTTATAACAATCTCTTGACGTTCAACCGGAACCTTAACTCCGTTAATTACTTCGGTAGTTAAAAGCTGAGAATAATTGGTTAGCGTATCATCAATATTCTTGCTAATCTGATCTAACGCATCGCTGGTAAATAAGTAGCGTTGCTTCTCATTTTTAACTTCTAAATATTCCTCAAGCGATTGTAATTTTTTGTTGAAAATAGACTCCAATGAATCTACCATCATCGTTTGGCTAGAATCATCAATAAAGCTTTGACGAAGCAATTCAATATTGTTAGATGCTTCTTCAATTTGTTGACGATAAAGCTGCTCAGACAGAGAATCTTCTGTTAAGATGTAGTATTTGATATTCCCCTCTGCCTCAACAATTTTGGAAAGCGTTGAATTGAGTAACTCAATCTTGGTATCGGGTTGATTTAACCCTGCAACAGATTGTTGGATTTCATTGAAACTACGGTAACTGAGATACGATATAAAAAGCGTGATGAACAGCGATATAAACAGAGCAATCCATATCTTTCGTTTAGACTGATTATTCACTTGCTTATATCTCTGATTCTCCCCTGCGGACATGATTCTGTTTTAGTGCAGAACCCTTATTTCCATCCGCCTCCTAAGCTTCTGTATAGTTCTACATTTGCAGCAAATATCTGCATTTTAACGCTTTCTAAATTGAGTTCACTTTCCAGTGCCTCACTTTGCGCTGTAATTACTTCTAGGTAATTGGCTAACCCACTTCTGAAGAGAAAGTTCGCATCTTTCACCGATTTCTGCGCTGCAGAAACACGTTCTTGTGCAAACTCATATTCTTCGTTCAATTTTTCAATGGCTACCATGGCGTTTGAAACCTCGTTCATGGCTTCAAAAAACTGATCGCGGAACTCCAATTCAGCTACCTTCTTTTCAGAAAGTGCAATTTCATAATTGGTTTTCAATTTACGTCTATTGAAAATAGGCTGAATAACTGCACCATTTAAGATTAAATATCCAGCCTTCATTGGATTAAGCACCGTTTCAAAATCCATCGTGTTTAACCCAATGCTAGTTCCCAATGTCAATGACGGATAACGCATGGCATTGGCAATTCCAACTTTAGAATAGCTCACTTGCAACTTGTATTCTGCTGTGGCTACGTCTGGTCTGTTGCTGATTAAATTTAGCGGTAAACCAGCTGCGTGATTGGTATCTAACAAACTCCAATCTAAAGCTTCGATATTTAATTTCTGACCGTATCTTCCGATCAATAAATTCAATCTATTTTCTTGACGGATGTATTCGCGTTCCAATTGTGGAATCAGAGATTTAGCACGCAACATTTGCGATTGCGTTTGTCTAACAGCCAACTTGGTTGCTTCACCTGCATCATACTGAAGTTCTACAATTTTTAGCGTGCTATCGTTTAGTGAGATATTGCGGTTATAAACCTCTAACTGCGATTTCAACAGAATCAAATTGGCGTATGCCGAAGCAATTTCAGCTATCAAAGAAGTTTGAACTGCTTTTTTGAATTCTTCCGTTTGCATGTAAGCCAACTGAGCTGCTTTTTTCTGATTTCTGAGTTTTCCCCAGATATCAACTTCCCAGCTTACGTTTAAACCTACTTCGTATTCTAAACGCTCAGTATACCACGTATTTGGAACGCTTCCTTCACTGTGGTTTCTTCTAGCTCTATTAGAATTGTAATTGTTAAAATCTTCAGAATAATAATCTCTTTTCAAATGTTTGAAGTCAATATCCTCAAA
>CAJWSQ010000072.1 GCA_913045895.1 uncultured Flavobacteriales bacterium
AAAAATCCAGCACCTAATCGTTTCTGAAATTCAATTCCAACGCTAACACCTTTTGCAGCACATAAAAAAGCATCTTTCTGACAAATCACTTTGCCGCCTTTTTTACTCAAATCCATTGGTATAATTTTTCCTGGATAAGGAGATGCAAATGTACAATGGCTCTTAGAAAAACCTTTGTTGGTATAAACCGTCATAAACAGGTTTTCACCAGTTAACACACGCTTACCAGCTGACAGCAATGAACCCAAGATTCCACTATTTTGTTTAGAACCATCGCCAAAAATGGTGTCCATTTGGATATCTTGATTCATGTACATCAAACTTCCTGGCTCAGCTACAACACCTTCTTGTGGATCTAATTCAATTTCCACGCATTGCATTTCTTCACCGTATATCTTATAATCTATTTCGTGTGCATTCATTTTCTTTCAATTTTCAAGCTCATCGAAGGTACAATTTTCGAAATGTAAATAGACTCCAATTTTAAACAAAGCATTCCTTTGCAGAGCATATGCAAAAGGAAACTTATTTCACCAAACAGTTTTGGTTGTTGTGTTTAAGCGGAGCTTTATTTTTCAGCAGCTTCAACATGATTATTCCTGAACTCCCTGATTATTTAACCCAGTTAGGAGGGGCAGATTACAAAGGTTTAATCATTTCGCTTTTTACACTTACAGCCATGCTTTCGCGTCCGTTTAGTGGAAAGCTAACCGATAAAATTGGACGAATTCCTGTTATGGTTTTTGGCTCATCAGTGTGCTTTGTAGTAAGCATGATGTATCCACTGATTTCATCGGTAAGTGGTTTTCTTTTACTCCGTTTTTTACACGGAATGAGCACTGGTTTTAAACCAACAGGAACAGCAGCTTATGTTGCTGATTTAGTTCCCGCTCATAAGCGTGGTGAAGCCATGGGTTTGTTGGGAGTTTTTACAAGCACCGGAATGGCTTTAGGACCTTCAATTGGTGGGTGGATTGCACTAGAATATTCTATCAACACACTGTTTTACATCAGTGCTGTATTGGGCTTATTGAGTGTTTTGGTTTTAATTGGGATGAAAGAAACTCATCCATCAAAAGAGAAGTTCGAGGTAAGTATGCTTCATATTAAACCACATGAGTTTTTTGAACCAAGGGCCATTCCTCCAAGTTTAGTCATGCTTCTCACCTCATTTTCATTTGGTATTGTACTTACTATTATTCCTGATTTAAGCACACATCTTGGAATTGAAAATAAAGGTTTATTCTTTTCGGTATATGTTGTTGCTTCATTACTCGTTCGGTTCTTTGCAGGCAAAATATCTGACCGAGTTGGACGAGTAAAGGTTTTGCTTTTTAGTACCGTTTTAAGTGCAACAGCCTTGTTTGTAGTAGGGATTTCAGAAGGTATTGAAGGTGTACTTGCTGGTGGGTTTATATTAGGAATTGCACTAGGAATGAATAACCCAACCATTTTTGCTTGGACAGTAGATCTAAGTGATCCTCAATTTAGAGGAAGAGCCATGAGCACAATGTACATCGCTTTAGAAATTGGTATTGGCTCGGGAGCGTTTATTTCAGCTTGGATATACAACAATGATGCTAGCCGATTTATGCCCACTTTTTGTATGGGATCGCTATTATCAATTGTAGCCTTTGTATATCTACTGATTTTGAAAAATTCTAAGAAAAAAGTTACGCACGAGTAGCACGCATGTTGCTCTTGTTGTTCTGAATCATAATGGATTTACTATATGTTTCAAGAACGCTGTGAATGACGTGTTGAGTAACCATATTTGAAAATCCGAGCTGAACAGCAAATGCGTTAGCATGAAGCATTTCGTCTTGTTCAGACAGTTCAGAATCTTCCATTACGGCAACAGTAAAATCGATAAGGGCATCCAGTTTTTCTTCCCAATCATCTTGTCCCAACCACTGGATCCACTCTTTATTTAAGTTATTCAAATTGATAGTCTTCTTTTTTATACTTGGGTAGATACTGGTATGTAATAAATGGTTGCACGGATTAAGAAAAAAAGGCGAACACTTGGGTAAGTGTTCGCCTTAATATGATTAGAAAGAGGAGGATTATTTATCTCCTTTTTCGTTTTCTTCCATTTGAGCTTTCAATGCAGAAAGAGCATCGATATCACCTAATGTAGATTTCTCAGCGTTAGAGTTCAAATGTTGAACCGCTTTGTTAGATCCACCTGATTTACGAGGAGATTTTTTCGGACCAGCCTCTTCAGCGATATCTTCGAATAATGCAGCATGAGAAACGATGATTTTCTTTGAATCTTTGTTGAATTCCAATACTTGGAAGTTCAATTTATCATCAACGTTTAATTTGCCACCGTCTTCTTTCTTCGCGTGACGAGTTGGGCAGAATCCTTCAACACCGTAAGGTAATGAAATAATGAATCCTTTATCTGCTTTTTGGATTACAGTACCTTCATGTTGAGATCCTACAGTAAATACTGTTTCGAATACATCCCATGGGTTCTCTTCCAATTGTTTGTGACCTAATGAAAGTCTGCGGTTATCTTTATCGATTTCCAATACAACAACTTCCATATCATCACCTACTTTGCAGAATTCAGAAGGATGGTTGATTTTCTTAGACCAAGAAAGGTCAGAGATGTGAATCAATCCGTCAATACCTTCTTCTAATTCAACAAACACACCGAAGTTAGAAAGGTTAGTAACCTTACCTTGGTGTTTAGATTGAACTGGATATTTAGACTCGATATTTTCCCAAGGATCTTGAGTTAATTGGCGAGTACTTAAAGACATTTTACGCTCTTCACGATCTAATGTCATGATTACAGCTTCAACTTCATCACCTACGCTGAAGAAGTCTTGTGCAGTGCGTAAATGTTGTGACCAGCTCATTTCTGAAACGTGAATTAAACCTTCAACGCCTGGAGCAATCTCAACGAATGCACCGTAATCAGCCAATACAACTACTTTACCTTTAACTTTATCACCAACTTTTAAGTTCTCATCAAGGTTATCCCAAGGATGAGCTTGAAGTTGTTTCAAGCCAAGAGCGATACGTTTTTTCTCATCATCGAAGTCAAGGATAACAACGTTAAGTTTTTGATCCAATTCAACAACTTCTTCAGGATGATTAACACGACCCCAGCTTAAGTCAGTAATGTGGATTAATCCGTCAACACCACCTAAATCGATGAATACACCGTAAGAAGTAATGTTTTTAACCACACCTTCAAGTACCTGACCTTTTTCAAGCTTGCTCATGATATCCGCTTTTTGAGCTTCAAGCTCAGCTTCAATCAATGCTTTGTGAGATACTACAACGTTTTTAAATTCTTGGTTGATCTTAACAACTTTGAATTCCATGTTTTTACCAACATATTGATCGTAATCGCGGATTGGTTTCACATCGATTTGAGATCCTGGTAAGAACGCTTCTAATCCAAATACGTCTACGATCAAACCACCTTTAGTTCTGCACTTAACAAAACCTTTAACGATTTCATCGTGAGCTTTAGCGTGGTTAACTTTATCCCAAGCATTAAGCATACGTGCTTTTTTGTGAGATAATGTTAACTGACCACCTTTATCTTCTAAGTTCTCAACGTAAACTTCTACTTTATCGCCAACTTTTAAATCTGGGTTGTAACGGAATTCAGATACCGGTACAATACCTTCAGATTTGTAATTGATGTTGATAACAGCTTCTTTTTTGTTCAATTGAACAACAGAACCTTCAACAACCTCATGATCAGCAATAGAAGTTAACGTGTTACCGTATTCAGCTTCTAACTTTTCTGATTCCTCAGCTGAGTAAATCTCTTTGTTTTTACCCATTGAGCCCCAATCAAAATCTGCTAATGGCTCAACTTTTGAATAATCAGTTGGCACGTGTGCAGCTTTCTTGGTTTCTTTTTTTGCAGGCGCTTCAGTTGTTGCAGTTTCTTCTGCTACAGCTGCTACGTCTACCTTTTCTGCTTTCGCAGTTTCTTTTGTTTCTTCAGCCATCTTGTTGGCTCCTAAACTTTGTATCACGAGTTTCGGCTCTCATGAGGAAATTTATTAATGCTGTTGCCGAAATGAAAACAGCCCACTCCTATTTAGAAATGGGCTGCAAAAGTACTTAATTATTTTAATAAACTAAACTCTAACCAACTGATTTTTACATTCTTTCTTGAACGAGCTGCATTGCTTTTTGCAATTGTTGGTCTGGAGTTAGGTCTGAATTATCAAAAACCAAGGCGTCATCTGCTTGTCGTAGAGGGTCGGTAGCTCTATGAGTATCTTGATAATCACGTGATTCGATGTTTTCTTTTACCTCCTCACGAGTGATATCAGGATTCTTAACCTGAAGTTCTTTTAGCCTGCGCTCAACGCGTACTTCGGGACTTGCTGTCATAAAAAGTTTCAGCTCGGCATTTGGGAATACAACTGTTCCGATATCTCTTCCATCCATCACAACCCCTTTATCCTCGCCCATTGCTTGCTGCAAGGCAACTAACTTTTTTCTGACTTCAGGTACTGACGCAATGGAACTCACTTTATTAGAGACTTCCATCGAACGAATTTGATCTTCTACGTCTTCTCCATTAAGCAACACATGCGATTTTTGTGAAGTTTGATTGAACTCAAAAGTCACTTCAACCTCATCTAAAGAATTAATTAATGATTGAGTATCTAATTCGTTGTTGGCAAAAAAGTCAGATCTCATAGCAAACAAAGTTACCGCGCGATACATGGCTCCCGTATCAATGAAAACATAATTCAATTCTTTAGCTAGTGCTTTGGCTAAAGTGCTTTTACCACAAGATGAATAGCCATCAATAGCTATGTTGATTTTTTGCATGAATTATTTGCGTTTAAACTCACTTAGATTAGCAGTTAAACTCATGTGATGAGAGGTTCCTGCCAAGTGATAAGATGCTAATCCATAGTTGATATGGATTTTCTTGATTCGAATTCCTGCACCAAAAGAAAAACCACTGATTCCTGTTCCAGTTGTGTTACCAATAGTTTGACGTCTGTAGTAATTGTATCCGATTCTTAAATGGAATTTATCACTAGGAATAATTTCTGCGCCAATATTCATGTGATGTGCTAGCTTATCAAATGTAAGCAATGACCCAACGTCTCCTTGAGCCGTTTGCGTTCCACTTTGAGTGATGGTTGGAACTCCTTCGGCTGCATCATCATTAGTAATATCCCATTGCTGCATGTTGTGTAACAAAAGGTTGAATCTGATTGGTGCTTTTGGCAGTTTGTAAGACGCTCCCAATTGCACCTCAGTTGGCATTCCTTCTCGCTCGCCTTCAACGTAAGGCTTCAATTGATATCCTAAATTATTTATTACAAGTCCAGCAGAAAATAACTCGTTGTGACTTAAATAATGAGCGCCTAAATCAATGGCAGCTCCAAATGAATTGTAATCTACAAAGTTTGAATAGATGAATTTTGCTGTGGCTCCAAAAGTAAAGGCATCGCTCAATTCTCTAGCATAACTTACATCTAAAGCATATTCAGCTGCTCTAAAATCACCATACGTTTGACCTGTTTCGTCTGCTCGAGTAAAATCACCATATCCAATAGACTGAATACCTAGACTAAACGTTCCGATATCTTCATAATCACGAGCATATGCAATATATCCCATGTTGATATCAGAGATGTAATTTATGTATGTAGCTGTTGCATTATTATGAAGCTCAGGAGTAAGCAAAGCTGGGTTATCTGCAACCAAGTTTAAGTCGTTATCGCGAACAGAAATTTGATTTCCACCCAAGGCTGCACCTCTAGCCGAAGTTGGCAGTTTTAGAAATGTAAACACCTGCTGACCGCCTAATTGAGCTTGAGTCAGAAAAGGTATTAAAATGAAAAGGGCTGCTAAAATGCGATTCATGAACTTAAAATTCATCCAATTATACGATGATTAAGCGGATATATTGTCTCTAGACAGATTTCAAAAATACCTCTATTTGTTGTTTCGCCTTTTCGACACCTTCAGATTCATCAACAAAAAGAAGTTTCCACCCTTTGTCTGATAGCACTTTTTGCATTTTAGCTTCAAGAAAATAACTGTCTGTGTGATCGTGAGTTTCGTCTAATATCTTGACTGCTTTTTTATAGTCTTCCCAGATGAATTCCAGCAAAAATTCATCAATAAATTCAAACGAAAAAAAGCCGGAACCTTTAAAGTGAAGGGCTAATTCACGATAAAAATCACCGGCATGCATTTCTAAATATTCTTTTTCGATCACTTTTAAGAACCGAATACTTCGTTGAAAGAATAAGTTTGATCTAAGCGAACACCCTTCTCCGTATTTTTAACGGTACACAATTCATTTACAGAGTCGTGTTCAAACATGAGCATGATGTTTTCATCAGCAGCTGTTTGTAAGAAATCAGACTTTTCTTCCATTGTTAGCAATGGTCTTGTATCGTAACTCATGACATACGGAAGCGGTAAATGCCCTACAGAAGGAATTAAATCTGCAGTAAACGCAACCTTTTGCCCTTTGTACTCGAAAATTGGAAGCATTTGCTTGTCGGTGTGTCCATCAACAAACAAAATATCAAACCCAAGTGGGCTACCTTTAAGTAATCTGCCATCTGTTGGAGCATCAATAAAATTCAATTGTCCACTCTCTTTAATTGGCATTATGTTCTCTTTTAAAAACGAAGCCTTTTCACGAGGATTAGGCTCAGTTGCCCATTTCCAGTGATCAGCATTACTCCAAAATTTTGCGTTTTTAAAAGCTGGCTCGTAGCCTGTTTTATCTTTATTCCACTGAATTGCACCACCGCAATGATCAAAATGTAAGTGGGTTAAAAATACATCTGTAATATCATCTCTGGTGTATCCTGCAGCTTTAAGCGATTTATCTAAAGAATGATCTCCATTGAGGTAATAAAACCCAAAGAATTTTTCGCTTTGCTTCTCTCCCATTCCAGTATCAACCAAAATTAAGCGATCACCATCTTCAATGATAAAACTTCGCATACTCCAGTTGCACATGTTGTTAGAATCTGCAGGATTTGTTCTTTGCCAAAGACTTTTTGGAACTACGCCAAACATAGCTCCACCATCTAGCATAAAATTCCCTGTATGGATTGGTAATATTCTCATGATTGAATTGTTGTTGGTTTTAAACAAACTTAAGATTGTTTGACAGATGATATCCATCAATTTTGCTCAAATGATATAGCTGTAAGCTTATTTTTTCTTCTTGGGCTTTTTGTAGTTATTCTTTGGAGCAGAACAATCATTAAACCTCCAGAATGGCTGTTTAGTTCCGTTTGATCCACCGCATCTACCACTCTCTACGATATCAATGGTGAATGATGCATAGGCATCAAATCGATAAGCATCTCCAACCAAGTAACTGATTAAATTATCTGTACCAAACTGAAATGGGCCTACGCGAGCTGCAAGTCCTAAGTTTGGTGGCATTAACTGATTGGCGCTGATAGGAACAGCTATTTCAAAATATCGGGTTTCATACCTTGGAGTGACAGATACAAAAGTCATTTCTTGAGAGCCTAAACGCTGGCCTTTTGGAACTGCTAATAAAACTCCAGCTCCCAACCAAAAATCATCTTTGAGGTGAAAATCACCAGTTAAAGAAATTGCAGTTGGCAAACCAACCGTGTAGTTATCTTTTTTGGTATCTACAGTATTGCCAAATTCAGAGTCCAACTTTTCGATGAACTCTTTCGAGCTCCAATAATTGTATTCCTCTTCTTTATCCCAATAGGCACTTCCACTCGATAAACTTCTGTAATATGAGTTTCGATTCATTTGGATGCGACCGATATCCAAAACGGCTAGACCAACTTTCCAGCGATACGGAATATATCTACAACCTGATTCTTCTGAATGTGGCACATAATTATTGGTGCGCTTTTCCATCGCCCTATATTCTACACCAATATCTAAACCCCATCCAAAACCACCAAGCCCCAATTCGGTTCCTGTATATTCGCCTGAAACCTCATCAAACTGAGCACGAGTAGTTGATAATGGCGTGTATTTAAACGCATCGGTTCTCAAATATTGACCAGCCATTCCAACCAAAAGCTTTGGTCTACCCGCAACTGCAATCAAGTGCTTATCGTTTTCGTAAACAATTCTACCTACATGAACAGCTAATTCAGACCACAACAACGAGCTCATAGTAAAACCCGTTTCGTCATAAGTATTGGTATTTAACGTGTCGTGAATATCGCTTCTGTCGTTTCTTAACACAGCAGCCATTCTATAGGGAATCTCGCGAAAAGAAGTAACAGACCTTACTGAAAGTGATGCGCCAAAAGCCCACTCTAAGTAACTAAGGTTAAATCCTGGCCCTCTTGCAACCGCATAGGCCTCGCCCGTTTTTAATTCATTGCTTTCGTTGTAGCTAACCGTTGTTCCCATCCTACCGATAAGAGGTGCGAAATCAGACTTTTTGAGGTACCCGTAATTGTTATCAAAAAATGCATGAGCGCCTACAACATGAATATCGAGGTATGGCAACGGAGCAACTGCTGATGCAGGGTTTATGTTGATGTTTTCCATCACATTATACCTACCATGCATCAAGCCTATTTGCTGTTGAGCATAAATACGGGTGGAAATAAATAGCAGAAAAAGAAAAAAGCCCCTTATGAATTTAGTCATTTAGCAAATCCAGCATTACCCATTAATCGATAATTCAAACAAAACACAAAAAGGAGAAGGAAGGTATAAACTGTACATTTGAAATCACAATCTACAAAGAGATGAATGATTCGGCAAATTTAAAAATAGATCAATACTTTGAAACCAAAGGAAATTCTGTTCAACAAAAACAAATGCAACAAATAAGAGAAGCTGTTTTAAGTTGTGGTGTTGAGTTGACTGAAACGTTAAAGTGGGGAGCACCAACATACGTAGCCAAATCGAATGTTTGCAGTATTGCGGTTTTTAAAAATCATGTGGCACTTTGGTTTTTCCAAGGAGCTTTATTAGCCGATCGTTACAACGCTTTACATGCAGCACAAGAAACCACAAAAGGCTTAAGACAAATTCATTTTAAAGCTGATGATGTTGTAGACACCAAACTCATTCAAGCATATGTTTTTGAAGCTGCACAAAACGATTTGAAAGGAAAGAAAATAAAACCAGCTAAACCTACCCAAACAACTTTACCTACATACATTAAAGAGTTTTTAGTAGAAGCTGATTTGCTCGACATCTTCCATAAATTTGCACCCTCGCATCAAAAAGAATACATCTCTTACATTGAGGAAGCTAAAAAGCAAGAAACCAAAGAGAGAAGGATGCAGAAAATGGCTGATATGCTAAAGAAAAACAGTTCATTACACGACAAATACCGAAAATAAATGGCCAACATATTTGAGTTTAACGGATACAAGCCCGTCATTCACGAATCTGCTTTTATTCACCCAAATGCTACAGTTACTGGAAATGTAATCATTGGTAAAGATGTTTATGTTGGCCCAGGAGCAGCTATCAGAGGCGATTGGGGTGAAATCATCATTAAAGATGGTTGCAATGTTCAGGAAAACTGCACCATTCATATGTTTCCCGGAACTACAGTAACCCTACACGAATCGGCTCATATTGGACACGGAGCCATTGTACATGGCGCAACAATCGGCAAAAACTGTTTGGTTGGTATGAATGCCGTTTTGATGGATGATGTTGTAATTGAAGACGAATGCATCATCGGAGCTCTTTGCTTTGTACCAGCTAAAAAACACATTCCGAAACGAAGTTTAGTAGTTGGAAACCCAGCCAAAATCATCAAAGAAGTAAGCGATGAAATGATTGGATGGAAAACAAAAGGAACTGAATTGTATCAACAGCTTCCGCAAGATTGCTACGATACTTTAAAACCATGCGAACCACTTCGTGAGGTTCCTGCTGATAGACCGAAACAACAAGACATTTATAAAATCTGGAAAGACAGTCAATAAGATGAAATACAGCATCCATTTCATTTATCAAAACCCTGATTTTGATCAGGCACACGCTGATGAGCACCATGACGGACAAGAATCTGAAGATAACATCCGTGATATTTGGGAAGACGAAATTGAAGTACAAGGTGAAGTTGTAGAATTCAAAATTCTACACAAACAAACGTTTCAATTACAAGGCGTGCAAAACGATGAAGAGTTTTCAGTTCCATTAGACAACATGACGCTCTTTAACTTCACTTTAGAAGATGATACACATACTGTTTTAGCTGCTTCAAACAAGCTGATTAAAAACGTTGATATCAAAGATTTAACCGACTTCTCGAAAGTGGTTTACGTTTATTTAAAAGGAAAAGAAGAACCTGTAAGTCCATTTGCTGGATTGTACATTCGCAAAGCAGATTTCCCAATGATTTAAGCCAGTAGCCACCTACAATTTAAATTCCTTCCAACTTTTAGAGCTCAACTCATTTTCAGTTACTTTAGTGCAACCAAGCGCTATATGAAAAAATCCATCAACTTATTTCTAATTCTATTTTCTTCAATAGCACTAATGAGTTGTGCCTCGCTTACTACGCATCAAACAGGAAGAACAATCGGAAAAAACAAGGCTAGTTTAGGACTTACAGTTGATCACATGATTGTTGACTCCAACAGAATTTACCCAATAGATTCTGGTTCCATTACCATCCCTACCCTAACAACCTACTTTGGAGTTGGTGAAAAACTGGACATCGGATTGGATGTAAACATCACCACTTTCATGAACTTGCATGCTAAATATCAATTCATTGGCGATCAAGAATCCAAGTTTGCTTCAAGTATCGGTATTGATTTGGGCACTCCAAGTGTCTGGATGCTTGTTGCTGGCGGGACTTTTAACTCATCATTAAGCTTATACAATTCGTTTCACTTCAATAGACTATTTGCAGTTTCACTAACCCCCAGATACACCTATATTGGCAGCTTAACGGATGACTATGTAATAGAACTGAATTACACAGAAGATGATATCCATGCATACGGCTACACGGCTGGAGTTTTCATTGGCGACATTCACCAATTCTCTTTGATCTATTCGCAATTTGTAACCAATCAAGCTTTCAATTTTAACACTTCACCCATTCTAGGAATTGGATACCGATGGAAATTCAATTTGACATCCAATTAGAACCTGATTTTAACTTACGAATATTAACTCATTTAGCGTATTGAGTTAAATCTAAATTAAGGGATTAGCACACCTTTTTTCATATCGTAAAAAAAGGCCTGTTTATGCAACATTCGGTAGTTTTTATCTCTGAAATTTAATTTCATTAATCTATTTTCACATCCTGAAATCACAAAACGTACTTGTTTTAAATCTTATACACAAAAATGAGTGATTACACTATTTCAATCATTGGCAAGAAAATCAAATCTCAGCGTAAAAAGCTTGGCATGACCATAAACGATGTAGCCATCGGAGCAAATGTTTCGAAAGGTTTGGTTTCTAAAATTGAAAACGGAAGAACCGTCCCTTCACTACCCGTTTTAATTTCTTTATTAAAAGCTACTCAAG
>CAJWSQ010000073.1 GCA_913045895.1 uncultured Flavobacteriales bacterium
CACTGGATTTGAAAGTGGCGATGGCAAATTCGTATTCAGTAAAAAACTTCTTTTCCAAGATCCAAACGGTGTAACTGGTATTGAAAACAACGCTTTTGTAAACGTTTTTCCTAATCCAGCTAACAACATCATCAACATTGCATTTGATGTTCAGTCTACTGAAACATTAAGCTTAAGTCTTTACGATTTATCAGGGAAACAAGTACTTAACAAGCAAACAGCAATCTCAGGTTTCGATAAAGAAACGGTTGATGTTTCAACACTGCCATCGGGTATTTACTTCTTGAATTTAAGAAGTGAAAGCATCCAACAAACTCAAAAAATCATAATCAAATAAGTATTCATGTTATACAAGAGAGCAATCTTGAGTTTGGCAGCAGCAGGAGTTTTTTTAAGCTCCTGCTCTTCTTCGTCTGAGCCAAAACAAGAACAAACATCCGAACAAAAAAATCAGGCGGTTGAACAGCCAAAAAACATTGTTTCATTTAACGGTACACTTACAGAAACCTTATTTGCACTAGGTGTAGGAAACCAAATTGTTGGAACAGATGTAACCAGTGTTTATCCGCCTGAAGCGAATCAAATTCCAAAACTTGGTCATGTTAGCAAAATTCAAACAGAAGGTGTTTTATCGCTAAATCCCGATGAGGTTATAATGCTTGATCACGAAGCTAAAAAAGACTTGACCGATCAATTAACTAGCACTGGAGTTGAAGTTGAAACCGTTCATTTAGATTATTCAATTGATGGTGCTAAAAACCTGATTCAGGAATTGGGTAAAAGAACCAACTCTGAAGAAAAAGCGAATGAATTGGTTAATCACATTGATGAAAGTTTGAAGCAAGTTGAACCACTTCAATATCCAACCAAAGCACTATTCATTTATGCACGTGGCGCTGGAACTATGTTGGTTGCAGGTGAAAAAACACAGTTGGATGCTATGATTCATTTGGCTGGTGGAGAAAATGCAGCTAAAGGTTTTGAAAACTTTAAACCACTAACTCCTGAGTCGCTAGTTGCTGCAAACCCAGATGTGATCATCTTTTTTGACAGCGGATACAACAGTTTGTTGAATGAAGAAGGTGTTCTAGATATTCCAGGAATGGATCAAACCAATGCTGGAAAAAACAAAAACTTCATCACTATGGAAGGTCAATATCTAGCGGGATTTGGACCTCGAGTTGGTGACGCTGTAGTTGAACTCAATCAAAAATTTGCAGCTCTCAATCATGAATAATAAATCGAAGTTGATTCTAATTACACTGCTCATCGGGTTGGTTATCAGTTTGCTGTTAACCTCAGGATTTGGCGCGGTAAAAATTGGAATTACTGAGATTTTTAACATACTAATCGATAAGTTCGGATGTAGCGCCCCCCAAGTCAATCAACGTTTGGAGGCCATTTGGTTTTCTATTCGCTTGCCCAGAGTTTTGCTTTCTGCGTTGATTGGGGGTTCGCTCTCTTTAGCTGGTTCAACCATGCAGGGCTTGTTTAGAAATCCATTAGCAGATCCTTCTGTAATTGGTATTTCTAGTGGCGCGGCCATGTTTGCAGCTATGACCATTGTTTGGTTGGTTCCACTGGTTGGAGATTCTGAATTTTTAGGTTTTTCCCTCTTATCAATCACCACCTTTATTGGAGCTGCCTTGGCAGCCATTTTCATTTTCAATATTGCGAGATACAAAGGCAAAACGTTGGTTTCAACCATGCTTTTGGCTGGAATTGCAATCAACGCCATTGCTGGATCAGTTATCGGATTACTTCAGTTTTTAGCAACCGATTTGCAGTTGAGAGACCTTACGTTTTGGACACTGGGTTCACTGGCTGGAGCATCTTACACCGTTGTTGGAATAATCGCTGTGGTACTCATCATTTGCATCATTCTAATAATTCCAGAATACAAATCATTTAACGCACTTACTCTGGGAGAACACGAAGCAAAACTCTTGGGAATCAATACCGAAAAATTGAAAACCAAGGTTATTGTTTTATCCGCTTTGGTGGTTGGAGTGAGCGTGGCATTCACTGGAATAATAGCCTTTGTTGGATTGGTTGTTCCACACATCATGCGCATGATTGGAGGTAATGATCACCGCTATGTTTTACCTGCTTCGCTGATGGGTGGAGCGCTGTTATTAAACATCACCGATACCATTGCCAGAACAACTTTTGCACCTGTTGAAATTCCAATTGGTGTCATCACATCTCTCATTGGTGCTCCCCTATTCTTAGCCTTATTGATTCACTCTAAAAAAACAATTCAGTCATGATGGAACTGAAAAACATAACGTTTCGAGTTGGTCAGAGAGACATCTTACACAATGTTTCATTGCATGCTGATAGAGGTAGTTTCATTGGCATTTTAGGTCCGAATGGTGCCGGAAAATCTACCCTCATAAAAACCATGAGTGGCGAGATTACACCAACATCAGGAGAAATTACTTGGTTGAATCAATCTATCGGAAAATGGAAAGATGGACAATTGGCTAAGTCAAGAGCTGTTCTCACTCAAAAATCACAAGTTTCATTGCCTTTGGTAAACAAAGAAATCGTGATGATGGGTCGATATCCTCATTTCAAACACAGCCCCGAAACCAGAGATTATCACGCAGTAGAAAATGCGTTTCACAAAACAGGAACTCATCCATTAGCAGATCAGGTTTATCACCAAACATCTGGTGGTGAACAACAACGCATTCAGTTAGCCAGAGTTTGGAGTCAGTTGGATGATAATTTATCTGCTTCTCCCAAGCTTTTCTTATTGGATGAACCACTCAATAACCTCGATATTTTTCATCAACATCAAGTATTGAAAATGGCTGCAGAATTTGCTGAGGCAGGTAATGTGGTTATTGCTGTTATGCACGATATCAATCTAGCTGCTCTTTACATGAATCACCTGATGTTTTTGAAAAAAGGGAAAGTAGTTGCGCAAGGAACTCCTGACGAAACCCTTACCGATGAAATTCTAACAGGGGTTTATAACTACCCTTTAACCGTGGTTGATCACCCAGAAATGAATACCAAAACCATTCTGCACACAGTATCAAATACTATTCATAGCCGAACTAAATAATTTAAAAAATGGAAGCAACTGCAAATTCACTACAAACTCATTATCAAGAGTTAAAAGAAGAAAATCCACATTTAAGAGCGAAACAAGCTGCTGAAAAATTGGGCGTAACTGAAGCTGAGTTAACTCAGGTAATGCCTAATATAGTTCCTTTAAAACCAGAATTTCAAGAGATTTTAAAACGCGTTACAGATTTAGGTTATGTAATGGCGTTAACTCGCAATGAAAACGTAGTTCACGAAAGAAAAGGAACTTACCTTAATCCTGAACTCGAAAATCCACATGTAGGGTTATTTGTTGGTGATGACATTGATCTTAGAATCTTTTTTGCGAGCTGGAAATATGCTTTCGCAATTCAAAGTGAAGAGCGCGGAAAAGCTTCTAACGGATTGTTATTCTATGCTAAAGATGGTAGCTCAATCCACAAAATATACTTGACAAAATCAAGTAATTACGAAGCTTTTGATCAACTCGTATCTGATTTTTCTTTGGGCGATTTATATGATATCGTTCCCGAAAAAACTCCTGCTAAACCAGCTCCAAAGGCAGATAGTGAAATTGATGTTGAAGCTTTTCAAGAAGAGTGGAGAAACTTACAAGACACACATCACTTCTTTGGTATGTTAAAGAAATACGGTGTTGAGCGTACCCAAGCACTTCGATTAGCTCCAGAGGGCGATTATGCCGTAAAAGTTGAAGGAACAGCTCTACGTGATATTCTTCAAAGAGCTTCTGAAAAAAAGGTTGAAATCATGGTTTTTGTTGGTAATCCTGGAATGATTCAAATCCACACGGGACCAGTAAATAATTTGTTAGAGCACGGCACTTGGTACAATGTAATTGATCCTGCTTTTAACCTTCATGTTAATGAACCTGCAATTACTGAATGTTGGGTTGTTCGTAAACCAACTGAAGATGGTGTTGTAACCGCATTAGAGTGCTACGATAAAGACGGTGAATTAATCGTTCAATTCTTCGGAAAAAGAAAACCAGGAATTCCTGAGTTAACTAGCTGGAGAGAAATCGTGAAAGAAACAGAAGATAAACTGAAAGCTTAATAACCATGCGGGCTACGTTGTTATTGATATTCTTATTGAGTGTTCATTTGACTTACGCACAAACCACTGTCATTCGTGTTTTAGATTGTGAAACAAAAACAACTTTACCGGGTGCCCACATCGGTGTTTTTAATCTGAGTAAACATCCTATAAAAACCCTGGTAACAAATACATCTGGAGAAGTGGAAATTCATAAAAAGGATTTCCACCCTCTAGATTCTATTATTCTTGTGAATCATTACATCGGTTACGAAACCGATACGCAAACAGTAGATTTTTCATCCTCAACCGTTGAAATAAACCTCAACAAAAGTGCTGTTTACTTGGGCGAAATGGTTGTTACTGGTCAGCACAGTGCTAACAGCGCTGAAAAGAGTGTGCATACCATTAAAGTCATTGATCGCAAGAAAATTGAATCGATGCAAGCAGTTAACTTACGTGATGTTTTAACCAATGAAATGAACATTCAAATCTCTCAAGACAATGTGTTGGGAAGTGGAATGTCTATGCAGGGAATAAGTGGCCAGAATGTAAAAATTATGATTGATGGCGTTCCTGTAATTGGCAGATTAGACGGGAATATTGATGTGAGCCAAATCAACCTCAACGATGTTGAACGCATCGAAATTGTTGAAGGTCCGATGGCGGTAAATTATGGAACAGATGCTTTAGCTGGAACCATTAACATCATCACCAAAAAAACAATAGACCACAAAGTTCAGGCAAGTGTAAATACCTACGCAGAGCAAGTTGGAACCTTTAATACAACGGCTAATGTTGGGTTGAAACACAAAAAACATACGTTCTTACTTTCTGGCGGCAGAAACTACTTTGATGGTTGGAGTCCAGAAGATGGAAAATGGTTCAATTATTTTGAAAAAGGTATAGCCGATTCATCACGCGTTTCTGACTGGAACCCGAAAGAGCAATTCTTTGGAAGATTGAATTGGAATATGAATTTCAAGAAAATTCAAGTGCAACTTCAATCAGGATATTTCTACGAAAAAATCACCAATAAAGGAGCTCCAAGACCACCCAGATACATTTCTACTTTTGATGATAAATACCAAACACATCGCATCGATCAATCGGTGAATTTCCATCAAACTAAAAAACGTTTAGAGTGGAATGTGTTGGCTGGATACAACTACTTCAGAAGACACAAAAACACCTACGTAACAGATTTAACAACATTAGATCAAGAGCTCTCTAATACAGCTTCTGATCAAGACACATCCACGTTTCAGCAGGCCATGAGTCGTGGAAATTTTGTGTATCAAGTAAACAAAGAAAAACTCTCAGTTGAATTAGGTTACGATGTGAATTACCAATTTGCTGAAGGTGTTCGAATTGAGTCTGGAAGACAAGAAATGGGCGATTATGCTTTGTTTTCAACTGCAGAATGGAAACCCATTGAAAACTTGACTTTAAAACCCGGTTTGAGAATTACACATAACACCGCCTACGATGCCCCTGTTACACCATCGGTAAATGCATTGTATCGAATTGGAAAATTCTCAATTAGAGGTTCATTTGCGCAAGGCTTTAGAGCGCCCGATTTAAAAGAACTCTATTTCATGTTTGTGGATATCAATCACAACATCCAAGGAAATCAAGATTTAAGAGCTGAATATTCCAATAATTTTAATGCTTCGGTTCATTATCAAACCATTGTGAAGCAAATGATTATTCGTGGTGAAATTAGCGGATTTTACAACCAAATTGAAGATAGAATCACCTTAGCTCAGGCTTCAGAATCGGGAAATTTATACCACTATATCAACGTTGGAAATTACCAAACGCATGGTGGTAAAATTAAAGGAAGTTTATTGCTTGAGCATTTAAAACTTCAGCTTGGTTTCAACTATGTTGGTACGCAAAATATAGTTAGTGAAGATTACGATGATGTTGATCCATACAGTTATTTTCCTGAAGTGCAATCATCTATAAATTACCAAATACCTAAAGCCAAATTAGAGTTTTCTGTTTTTTATAAATACACTGGAAAACAACAAAGTTATGCGATATCAGATGATGTTGTTTCAACCACAAGTATTGATAGTTACAATATGTTAGATGCAACAGTTGGAAAGCAAATCATTCCCGATTTATTAAAAATTTCTGCCGGAGTGAAAAACATATTAGATGTTCAAAATATCAATTCATCAGCATCTTCAGGCGGAGTTCATAGTTCATCTTCAGGTTCATTACCAATTGCAATGGGAAGAATCTACTTTGTTAATGTATCGTTCTCATGGAAAAAATAAAATTATACCTGTTTGCTATAATCATTGGACTTGGTTTTTCAGCTTGTGATCCTGGCGAAGAACCAATTGAATACGTTGAAGAAACTCCAGAAGGACCTGGTTCTGTTCAACAAACTACCATTGAGCAAGGATCTAATTACAACACACAGGTTTGGTTTTCACTCACCAATAGCGAGGTGATTTATTCGAATGACAAATACATCTGGAATTTAGAGTTTGCATCCATTAATAATGGTGGTTTTGTAAAAGTAAATGGAGCCACTTTTATGACAGTAGCTCAAACCAATTCTACTGATTTTAACGCTAGCTATTCTGCTGGTGATTATTCGTTTTATGGTGATCCTCAATCTGGAAATCCAGATAGCTTAAAAATTGGTTATCCAGCCAATGTTGTTGATCAAGTATTTCTTGTTCATTTAGGTACCGATAATGAAGGAAATCCATTGGATTACTTGAAAATTCAATTTACGGCTGTTTATCAAGATCATGTTGAGTTTCAATGGTCAGTTTTGGGTGAATCAACTGTAAATACTGTCTCTGTTAGCTTAAATCAAACCGAAAGAACCATTTATTCATTTACTTCAAATTCGGTGTTAGATCAGTTTCCAAATTCTGAAGAATGGGATTTGTGCTTTACTCAATATACACGCTGGTATCCAGATCCAGCTTTTCAATTTGATTACTTGGTAAATGGCGTTTTATCCAACATGGATAGGATACAAGTTGCTGAAGTATTTGACATGCCTTTTGATTCAATTTCTATTGAAACTGCTGAATCATTGAACTACTCAATTGATAGAAATACAATTGGTTTCGATTGGAAATATTACAGTTTCGATAGCCAACTGTATGAGATATTGGATTACCGTAACTACGTTGTTCAAACTGCAGAGGGTAATTATTACAAGCTACATTTTATTGATTTTTACAGCACTCAGGGTGAGGCTGGATACCCATTAATGGAGTGGCAAAAATTATGATTGCCAGCTTCTAATTTTTCGAATTAATCCTAATGTAGAAGCATCGGTTTTACCATTTGGTTCATTCTGATTTTCAAGAGATACTAATAGAGGTTTAGCCAGTTGCTTACCCAATTCAACTCCCCATTGATCAAAGCTATAGATGTTCCAAATAACACCTTGAACAAAGATTTTATGTTCATACATAGCTAACAATGAACCCAATGTTTTAGGAGTTAATTGCTCAATCAAAATGGTATTGGTTGGATGATTTCCTTCAAATATTTTAAAAGGAGTTAAACGCTCAATATCTTGATCTGTTAATCCTTGATTTTTCAATTCAGAAATAACTTCATCTTCAGATTTACCCAACATCAAAGCTTGTGTTTGGGCTAAAAAGTTGGCTAGTAACTTATCGTGATGATCTCCTAATGGATTCAATGATTTTACTGGAGCAATAAAATCAGCTGGAATCAACTTTGTTCCTTGGTGAATCAATTGGAAAAAAGCATGCTGGCCATTCGTTCCAGGGGCACCCCAAACAACAGGACCTGTTTGGTAATTTATTGTATTTCCATCTCTATCAACAGACTTTCCATTGCTTTCCATATCAGCTTGTTGCAGATAAGGAACCAACTTATTTAAGTATTGATTATAAGGTAAAACTGCATGAGATTCAGCACCAAAAAAATTGTTGTACCAAATGCCAAGTAAAGCTAGTATAGAAGGAATACTTTTTTCTTTCTCTTCATAAAAATGAGTATCCATTTCATGAGCGCCAGAAAGCAATTCCATGTATTGATCAAAACCTATTGAAAAAGCAATTGAAACACCTATAGCACTCCAAAGTGAGTATCTACCTCCTACCCAATCCCAAAACTCCAAAACGTGATTGGCATCAATTCCAAAATCTACTGCAGCATCAATGTTTGTTGATACGGCTATAAAATGTCTGCAAATGCATTTTTCATCACGAGCATATTCCATGAACCAATCTCTAGCCGAATGAGCATTGGTCATGGTTTCTAATGTGGTAAAAGATTTTGAAGCAATTACAAACAAGGTAGTTTCAGGATCAACCTGATTTAAAGCTTCTGAAATATGTGTTCCATCAACGTTTGATACAAATCGAACATCTAAATGATTGCTGTAATGTTGGAGCGCCTCAACAACCATTGCCGGACCTAAATCTGAACCACCAATTCCTATATTAACTATGTGTTGAATGGGTTTACCGGTATAACCTTTCCATTCTCCTGAAATCACTTTATCAGTGATGGATTTCATCTTTTCCCACACCGATTCAACTTGAGGCATCACATTTTCTCCTTTAACTTCAATAGGAGTTTTTAATATGTTACGTAATGCTGTGTGAAGTACTGCTCTTTTTTCAGTTTCGTTTATTAAATCACCAGAAAACAAACTTTCAATAGCATCTGGAAGTTTACATTCAAGTGCTAGTTTGGTGAGTAGAGTTAATGTTTCACTATTAATTCTGTTTTTAGAATAATCTAGAAAAATGCCACACGATTCTATTGAGAATTGTTGAAATCGATCTGAATCCTGAAAACATTCTCGCAGGTGTTTTTCTTTAATCGATTCAAAATGTGCTTGAATCTCTTTCCAAGAAGATGTTGTAACAGGATTGATACGAGGAAACATATAGTTTAGCTTACGGTAACGGCCTTAACAAAATAAAGGATGCTGAACTGAAATAACAACATCCTTTACCTTTATCTATAATTTAAATACGAACAACTATTAGCTGCAAGCAATTTTGTTTACACGTCTTTCGTGTCTACCACCTTCAAAATCAGTATCTAAAAACACCTCAACACATTTCAATGCTGTTTCTTGAGGAATATATCTTGCTGGTAAAGCCAACACATTGGCATTGTTATGTAATCTAGCCATTTCAGCTAACTCAGGCGCCCAACACAAAGCAGAACGAATTCCCTGATGCTTATTAACAGCCATGTTAATACCATTTCCACTTCCACAAATAACAATTCCTAAATCAGCTTCTTTAGATTCTACTGAATTAGCAACTGGATGTGCATAATCAGGATAATCCGTGCTTTCTTCACTATGCGTTCCAAAATCTTCCACTTCAATTCCTCTTGCTTTCAACAATTCAACTACTGCTAATTTGAGTTGATACCCCGCATGATCGCTTCCAATGGCAATTTTCATGATGTTTTATTTAAAAATGAGCGTTTTATAAGCTTATCAACAAAGTTTTCAAAAGCTATGTTAATAGATGCTCAAAACATGGTAAAATTTCTTCTTGCAAAAGAACCTAAAAATATCAATTGGATAAAACTTTGAAGTACACAAGAGCGTTTAAGGTCAAGTTTTGGAGTATTAATCACGATGTTGTTAACGTTAAATTTAGGTAAGCGTAACTTCAAGTTGTCAACTAACAAGCGTTATAAACATAATGTTAATAACCCCACAGCGTTTTTGTTTTCAGTATTTTGCAATCCCGATTGATGTGTAATTCGTGTTAAGATCAATTCATAACAAACTAATCAAAGCTAAGAGCCAACAAAAGTTTCAACAGAATGAACAGAATAATAATAACAACATATATTTTAAATAAGATTAATAAGATTAATTATTGGTTGTTAAAAGCTCATTGGGCATTCATACTGTTTATTGGAATTTCTATGTCTAGTTTTGCCCAGAGCAATAAAATAGATCCGAATGGCTACAATGTATTTTACTACGAAGATGGAACCAAGTCAAGCGAAGGGACTTTTAGAGATGGCAAGCCAGATGGATTTTGGAAGACTTACTACGAGAACGGAGTTTTAAAATCTGAAGGAAACAGAAAAGACTTTTTATTAGATAGCCTTTGGAAATTCTATCGAAACGATGGGATTTTGCTGCAAGAGGTTATGTATGCTCGGGATAAGAAAAATGGCTTGACTTCAAACTTCAACGAAGAAGGTTTACTGATTTCTAAAATTCCATACGAGAATGATACCATTCAAGGTGTAGCTGAGTATTATTATCCCGAAGCTCAACGCATCGAACGTCAAGAACCTTATTCTAATAACAAACTCGAAGGAACAGGATATGAATTTGCCCTTGACGGACGCATTACAGCCATTGTAACGTACGAAAAAGGTTTTGTGAGTGACAGACAAGTAATCAACCAAAAAAACGCTCAGGGGCAAAAAACAGGCCTTTGGATGGAGTTTTTTGAAGATGAAGAAGAACCCATTGTTCGCATGGAAGGAAGATATTCCAATGGACTCAAACATGGTTATTTTAGAGAATACGATAAGAAAGGTTTGTTACTCAACACAGTAAAGTATGTAAATGGTCAAGTCATGGAAAATGTTGAAGAACTCATGGCTGTTGATATTGAGCGTACTTTTTATCCAGATGCTCAAGTACATTGGGAAAAAACTTTTCTAGGAAGTCAGCCACACGGAATTTGGAAAGAATACAACGATACTGGAGCTGTTATCAATTCTCAGATTTACAAAAATGGAATTCTTTTAGGTGAAGGAATTATTGATGAAGAAGGCGTAAAGCAAGGTCCTTGGAAAGAATATTATGCTGATGGTCAATTGAGAGCTGAAGGCGAATATCTTGATGGTGCACGATACAAACAATGGAAATTCTATCACCCTAATGGAGAATTAGAACAAATAGGATCTTATAATAAATCCGGATTAGCTCAAGGTGAATGGAAGTGGTTTTACGACACTAAAAAGCTTAGAAGGGTAGAAACCTTTAGAAAGGGTAAAGAAGAAGGCGAGGTTGTAGAATACGATACTTCTGGCAAAGAAATTCTAGTTGGTTATTACATCGATGGGCTTGAAGACGGAGATTGGATGTTAGAAAGCGGTGAATACAAAGAAGAAGGAAAGTTTATTGAAAATTTACAATCTTTTTCTTATTTTTTTTGATGTTAACTTAAAGAAAAGTTAAAAATAAAAAATCAATTATCTATTACTTCGTAATCCTGATGAAGTTATTCATTATGTAATTTGTGAAAGACCTTCTTCTATTGATACATTAAAACATAGAATTTTTAAGATTATCTTAATTGAATGAATTAGTTTATTCCTATTATTTTTATTTATTCGCTAACTCTAAAAAAAATAGACATTTAATTTTGT
>CAJWSQ010000074.1 GCA_913045895.1 uncultured Flavobacteriales bacterium
CAAAGGCCCAAAGCGTAACAATAAGTTCTTGACTTTCTTCATGAACACCGCAGACGCGCCCTCTGCCAACCACGGGAAATATGGAAATAATACTTCAACTCTTAATAACACTCTGCTTTCCTTTTCTAGCAACGCAAATACACAAAAAAGTATCGTGGTTAAGTCCAATTATTGCAAGTTACGCTATTGGAATTTTGATTGGAAACTTGTGGCCTGAAATAATAGATGAGCACTGGAGTATGCAAATAACAGGAATTGCTGTGTTATTTTCTATACCTATGCTGGTTTTTGGTGGAGATTTATCAGAATTAAAAAAGCAATCAGGCAATATGCTTAAGGCTTTCTCAATTGCTGTGATTGCAACTTTGGTTGGAACTTTATCGATTTTCTTGATCTTTTCTCCTCTTAAAAATATCGGTTCCATTTCAGCAATGATTACAGGGGTTTACACTGGTGGAACAGCAAATTTAAACGCCATTGGTTTTGCTATTGAGGCTCCAGAAGAGTTGTTTATCAAGCTAAATGCTTACGATACCATTTTTAGCGGAATCTATTTACTCTTTTTGTTTTCATCTGCTACTAAAGCTATCTCAAAATGGCTAGGAAACAATGACTATCATGAGAAAACAGCTTTTGAAATCACAGGAAAAGTATCAGCTAAAGAGATAGCTCTTACACATCTTTACACCATAGCTGTAATTGGAATTACGGTAGGTATTGTTTTTCTGATCTTTGGCGAATTGAACAGTGCGGCTTTAATCCTAATTCTATCCATTCTTGGATTTGCTGTAGGTTTTAGCAAACCCGTTAAAAAGTTAACCGATTCGCATACTGTTGCAGATTATTGGTTACAAGTATTTGCCATTGCAATGGGATCGATGGCACAATGGAATAAAATGAATTGGGAAGATTTAAGCCTCTTTCAAATTGTAGGTTGTGTATTTGCAATCATGTTGATTGTACACTACGCAATGAGTAAATTATTGAAAGTAGATGCTCCTACTAGTTTAATTGCATCAACTGCAGCTGTATTTGGACCTCCGTTTATAGGGCCTGTAGCCAAAACAATAAAAGCTGAAAAACTGATTGTCAGTGGAATTGCTGTTGGAATTATCGGAAATATTCTGGGAACTTACTTGGGAATGGTGATTTTCTATTTGCTGAGATAAGAGCATAAAAAAAGGGAGCCACCGCATTACGCTTAGTGACTCCCCCCACTAACCACCTACTGAGTACAAATGTACAATGTCTTTTAATATGTGCAATATATTTCACACTTTTTTTCAAATAGAAATATTTTTTTAGACGAGACTTAAACACCTATTATCCAGAAAACACCTGAGATACAGAATGTAAAACTTTTATTTTTGAAAGATCTGAGTCTGAATTTTTATAGACTCATCATGAATCAATTTGATCATTGACTCAACAAAAGCAGGAGAAATGTCTTGTTTAGTAGCTTGATCTACTCGAGATTGGAGAATTTGCTTCCACCTTTCTAGTTGAAAAATTGAAACATTGTTGTCTTTTTTGAAATCTCCGATTTTTTCAGATAACTGGAATCGGTGAGCCAATATCTTAATCATTTCTGAATCTAAAACATCAATTTCACTTCTTAGTTTCTCGAGGTTTAATTGAAACTCAGAGCAAGAACTTGTTTGATTTCGAACTTTTAATTCATTAAGCAGCTCAACTAAAACGTCAGGAGAAAGCTGCTGCTGACTATCACTCAAAGCTACATCTGGGTTGATGTGAGACTCAATCATCAAACCATCAAAATTGAGATCCATTGATTTTTGAGCAATCAAAGCCACTTTGTTACGAATTCCTGCAATATGACTGGGATCACAGATAAGAGGAACGTTAGGCAATTCAGTCTTTAACTCAATAGGAATTTCCCAATTGGGAGCATTTCTAAACTCCTTATTAACCGATGAAAAGCCTCTGTGAATAGCCACTAACTTTTCAATTCCAGCTTGATTTAATCTCTCAAAAGCACCAATCCAAAGTGCAAGATCTGGATTGATTGGATTTTTAATCATTACAGGAACATCAACACCTTTTAGGGCATCAGCAATTTCCTGAACTGAAAAAGGATTAACTGTAGTTCTAGCGCCAATCCATAGAATATCAATATCGTTTTCAAGAGCTAATTCAACGTGTTTGGCATTGGCTACTTCAATGGTAACGGGCAACCCCACTTCTTGCTTCACACGTTTAAGCCAGGGAAATGCTTTTTCACCAATTCCTTCAAATGAATTAGGACGAGTTCGCGGTTTCCAAACACCTGCTCGGTAAGCATGAACTTTACCCGAATCTTTTAGCTTTTGAGCTGTAGTTAAAACTTGTTCTTCAGACTCGGCACTACACGGACCCGAAATGATAAGTGGTTGATCTAAATCACCTAACCATTCCAACGCATCTGTAACACGAACCTGAGCATTCATAAAGTAAATTTTAAACTACGAGAATATAACGGAGCACCTCATTGAGTTGTTCTACCATTTTACCACAACTTTACCTGTAGTTTGACGATTCTCTAATAAATCATGTGCTTTGTTTAGCTCTGCAATTGGATAAACTCCTCCAACATGAGGTCTTATAATTCTCTGAGTATACAAATCGATGCAGGCTTGGAGTGTTTCGCCAATTATTTGTGGCTTGTTATCGGCAATACGCAACATATTTACTCCGATTAAGCCTTGTGATTTCATCAAAAATCCAAGTGGATGCAACAACCCAAAATCCCAAGCCAATTTGATTTTATCTAGTAAAGTTCCCTTTTTTCCAGACCATGTAGAAACTCCGAAAATAAAATGACGAGCGCCTGAATTGAGTAATCGCTGATCTTTCTTAAACGTATCTCCACCAATTGGGTTAAAAGCAACATCTAGCTGTTTTTCACCTAATATTTTGATGACTTCTTGTTCGTAATCTGAAGTTCTATAATTGATAGGATGATGACATCCTAACTCTTTTAAGTATGCTAATTTCTCAGTGCTTCCAGCAGTTCCTATGATTTCACACTCTTTCCATTTGGCCAGTTGTACTAAAGCTGTACCTACTCCACCAGCAGCTGCATGAACTAGAACTTTTTCGCCTTTCTGGATATTTCCAGCACGGATAGCCATGTAATAAGCCGTAGAATATTGAGTAGCTAAAGCAACTCCAACCTCATCAGAAATTGAATCTGGAAGTTTCTGAATAGCTCTAACGTCAGCTTGAACTTCTTGAGCATAACCTCCGAATCGCGTGAATGCTAATACGCGATCACCTTCTTTAAAATCAGTAACGCTTTTGCCTATTTCTTTAATATGTCCAACCACTTCATAACCTGGCACAAAAGGCAATGGAGGAGCATCATTATACAATCCAGTTCTAGACATCACATCGGCATAATTCAGTCCGAAAGTGTCTACAGAAATGGTTACATATCCTTCAGGAGTAGAATCAAGTTGAATCTCTTTTCGCTGAAAAGCTTGGTCAGATGTTCCGAATTGAGTTACATATATCGCATCAGCCATTTTATCGCACTTTAGCCTTTAGTAATATCTTAGAAAAAATGCCCGGAACAAATCTTTTCAAGTAAATAGCCATTACTTCTTTGCCTCCGAAATACGCTTCCTCTTTACCGTTTTCTATCGACTTGTAAATCTTTTTAGCCAAAACAGATGGTTCCATTCCGTTTGCCTGAGCATCATCCATTTTGTTTAGTCGCTCACCAGATTCATTCAAAGCATTAACTGAAACATCCGTTTTGATGAACCCTGGACAAAGTATCGTTATTTGGATATTTTTATCGTGAAGCTCAGCTCTTAACCCATCAAAATAGCCATGTAAAGCATGTTTTGCAGCCGAGTAGGCTGTTCTGTATGGCGATGAAATAATTCCAACCAAACTGCTTGTAACTGCAATTTTGCCACCACCTTTTTCTACCATGTGTTTGGCAACGTATCGTGTTAACTCAACGGTTCCAAAGAAATCAATTTCCATGATTCTTCTTTCAGTATCTAGCTTGGTGTCAAGTGCTAATCCACGCTGACTAATTCCACCGTTATTGATAAGAATATCAACTTTATCGACTTCTTTAATAACACGTTCGGCAGTTTTTTTCAGTGTTTCAGGATATTCTAAATCCAAAGGAGCTATTAAGCAAGGTGTATTTAACTCTTTACCTAAAGCCTCTAATTTTTGCTCATTTCTAGCTGAAAGAACAAGTTGATATCCTTTTGCAGCATATTCTCTGGCTAATGCCTCTCCAATTCCGGAACTTGCTCCGGTTATCCACACAGTTTTGGCCATGGCGTATTGTTTCAGATTCCTTAACAAGATTACACATTTCAACTGAGGCCAATTCCATACGTTTGAAAAAACCAACTGAAGTGAAGAATTTTAGCTTATTTGTGTTAGCCACTCTATTGATTTGGAGTTGTAAAAAAGAAGAATCGAAGATGTTTGATACGCAAGGACATAGAGGTTGCCGTGGTTTGATGCCCGAAAACACCATTCCAGCTTTTAAAAAAGCTCTTGAAATTGGAGTTAAGACCTTAGAAATGGATGTTGTAATCACTAAAGACAAACAAGTTGTTTTATCTCACGATCCTTTTTTATCTCACGAAATGTGTGCCGATTCAAACGGAAATAGAATTGCTGAGGAACAGGAAAAAGAGTTTCGAATTTACGGTATGACATACAATCAACTGCAAAAATTTGATTGCGGATCTTTACCTCATCCTCGCTTTCCTGAACAGGAGAAAATGGAAGTTCACCAGCCTTTATTAAGTGATGTAATTGATGCTAGCGAAGCCTATGCTAAAGAATTGAATCGAGATTTACCTTTCTACAATATAGAAACCAAGAGTACCGAAGAGGGTGATGATATTTTTCACCCAAAACCAGAAGAATTCGCCCAGCTATTGTTGGATGTAGTATTTGATAAAGGAATTCAAGATCGATTTATCTTACAATCATTTGATGTGCGAACTTTACAATACACACATGAAAAATATCCTGAAATCAAATTGGCTTTATTGGTTGAAAATTCACTATCTATTCGTGAGAACATAGATCTTTTAGGATTTACACCCGACATTTACAGTTGCGATTATACGCTGCTTACCGAAACCGATGTTGCTTACTGTCATTCTCAAAAAATGGAAGTAATTCCATGGACAATCAACGAAAAAGATGAGATGAAAAAGTGGATTGAAATGGGAGTTGACGGCATCATTACAGACTACCCAAACAGACTGAAAGAAGTGCTACAGTAATTCGATTTCTTCTTTGTGCTTTCTACCAAAAACAAATGCTAGTCCATTTCTTACCAGTAGAACTGACACGGTAAACACGATGTAAATTCCAATGGAAAACTCTTGAAGAATAAAATCCCTAGAGTTTGTGCTAAATACCAACGCTACAAAAATGTGATAATACACAAATAGCATGGCTAGCTTAACTTTTAGTGCACTAGGGAATTCACCTTTATTTTTAAATACGTATCGAAACAGATAAATTGTTAGATAAACTACAATTAGAATAGAATCTAACTGAATTACTGGCACGTAGTTTAATGGCGTGTCATAGAAACTCATTAATGGATATACTCCCACAGCAATAGCTGATAACACAAGTACTACTACTTTTAAGGGACGTGATGTATTGAATACTTGAGTAAAGATCAATAGCATAAATGACATGTAAGCGCCAAACAACCACAGGTTTGGAATCCCTGATTTAGACAATAACAACGCTGAAATATCAACAAACAACCCTGACAAAAAAAGCAGCCCCATTTTGCCCTTGTTCCTAAAAACTGAAATAGGAAGCAAATGAGATAACACTCCTATGTAAACGAAGACGTCATTGAAGTCCATCGAATTGTGGCAATGAGAATTACAAAGAAGCTGTTTTAGCTGGCTCTAGTTTTTCTTCAGGAATCAATTGTATTCCATCTAAACGTTTCTTTTCAACGTCCATCATGGCATTGAATTCTTCTCTCAGATTCTCGTCAATTGGTTTGCTCGGAGGCATTGGCTCTGAACGATGATCAACCTGTTTGCCATTCTTCCAAAAACGGAAACAAACGTGTGGCCCAGTTGCTAAACCGGTACTTCCAACGTAACCAATAACATCACCTTGGCGAACAGCTTTACCAGGCTTCATACCCTGCCCAATTTTACTCATGTGTAAATATTGGGTAGTGTATGTTCCGTTGTGTCTGATCTTAACATAATTCCCATTGAATCGAGAGAACTTAGCATCAATTACAACGCCATCACCAACAGCTAAAATTGGAGTTCCTGTTGGAGCGGCATAATCCGTTCCTAAGTGCGCTTTCCATCGTTTTTGAACAGGATGAAATCTCCTTTTTGTATAGCCCGATGTTAATCTACCAAACTTAAGAGGAGACTTTAAAAAGGCCTTACGCAAACTGTTTCCTTCCTCATCGAAGTAATCTGCCCCAGTTGCATTTTCAAATTCAAACGCATAAAAATCTCTATCGGCATGGTGAAAATCTGCCGAATGTATTTTACCCACTCCAATGAATTGATCGTCTACATACATTTCATCGAAAATCACCTTGAAGTAATCTCCTTTTTGAATGCGATAGAAATCAATTGTCCACGCATAAACATTGGCCATTTCCATAGCTAAAGCTGGACTAATATGTTGTTCTTGGAGTGTTAAAAAGAGAGACGAATTGATGATACCACTTGCCTCTCTTGTTCTTGTTTCAACTTCTTTTTGTCCTTTGTAGATATTGATTGAATCGCGCAGATCGTAAACCACATAATCTATTCCGTTAGGCTCATATACAAAGCACAGTGCTTTTTCGCTGGAGTCGTTGGCACAAATGATAGCATAATTATTTCCGTGGCGTAAGTAACGCACATCAAACACATCTCTTGAGGCTTTTGCTAAACGATCTATTGATTGATAATCAACACCATACTTTAGCAATATATCTGCTAAAAACTCATTGCGTTTGATGTTTCCTTTGTGAATGACAAAAGAATCAATGGGGAAGCCATAAGCACTATCCGGAATTGGAATCTGAATAGTTGTATCAGCCATTTGCATAGCCAAAGCTTCCTCTTTTTGTATGTCATCACCATCACATAAAAAAAGAAGAATGGTGAATATTAAAGTTACTGTGCCCAGTAATAAGTATGCTAATTTATTTCCCTTCACTCCTACTCATTCATAACAGATTCAACCCATTCACGTCCCCAATGGGCCTTCTCCTCATCCGACCACAAAGCTGGGTAAAAAATTCTTTCCTGAAATTTTGGAGGAAGATATTTTTGCCAATTTGTTCCTCCAGTAGCTTTTTCCTCGGAAGTTTTTCGTTTTAAATACGTTATAGCAGATTTTAAGTGCATCAACGGCCAGTTGATATTTACATTAACGTCTAACTGACGTAAAACATTTTTCACTTTAGAATCTTCTTGTTCTTCGGGAGTTAGTTTCTTGTAACACTGCCACAAGTTTTTGACTTTATACTCTTCAGCCAGTCGTGTTAACTGATCGGTGTACTTACGTTCAAACTGACTTAACGTCAATGTTTTCTTACCAGTTTCTTCTTCTGTTGCTCCTTGTTTCCAATACAGGTTTTTAAACATCTCATCAAAAGGAGATTCATTGGTAAACTGGTGGCGCTTTTCTTTATCAACCAAATTGATAAAATCTGTTGAGCAGATCTCAATCATACGGTACTGTGCACTTTGAAAACCACTGGCAGGAATCAAACTCATTCTAAATTTAATGAATTGATCGCGTTCCATCCCTTTATACATGATTTCAAACGAATGGGTTAAAGCATCAAAATAGCGGTTAATTCGCATTACGCGTCTCACGAAAAACTCAGAATTCAGATCCTCTTTATTAGCCAGTTGCTCAATCTCGTGCAAAGCCAATTTGAAATACAATTCGGTGATTTGATGATACATAATAAAAACCTGCTCATCCGGGAAACTAGTTCTCGGATTTTGCAGGCTTAATAAAGTATCTAAGTGAATGTAATTCCAGTAACTGATATAATCGGCATACAGTAAACCATCGAGGTATGCCGTTAAATCTTGACCGGTAACTTCATATTTTTTCTGAAGTTTTTCAATGCGGTCAATAATTTCTTGTGTTAATTCCATCGCGTCTTTTTTGGAGTTTTTTGGCGGGTGTTTACAGCGCCAAATTAACCACAAATTCGATGTACAAGAAATGATCTAAGTTAGATTTTCAAACAGCCAATAGTGAACTAACTGTTTAATGCACTTTTGCCAATGGAAATTTGAGGTTTTCGTAATTAGCCAACTCCATCTTAATGCTACCAACCAACACGTTGGCTTTAACTAAAACTGGAATTTTGTTTTTATCGTCACTGATATAAACTGTTAAGTCCTCTTCATCTTTAAAAACACGACCTTTTTGCACAAGCGGTTGAAACTTCAAACACTTGTATTCACCATTTCTAATTTCAATGGTTTCTTTACCTAAGTAGCGGATTTTTAAAGGTTCTAGCTTTTCATCAACTACTGCTTGCATCACAATTACATCGCCAACATTGTACCTATCGATATCTAAAGTTCTTGCGAAATAATAAGCACTCATCATGTCTTGCACGCCATAAGGCACATCAACAGTTGTGTTTTTGTGAGTAGCCATTTTGTTTTTATCGTGATAAAAGGCGTAGTCTTGAGTAAACTCGTATCCGCCTTCGCTAACATCGCGGTGAAATAAATACGGAATCACTTCATCTTTATCGATGTAAGACTCATAAGTATCTCGAACCTTGAAGAACCAATCAAAAGCACCTTTGCTTTTTCCTGTTCCAACAACGTGTAAAGCATCGTTTCCAAAAATTTGATGCTCTTCATTTCTCACTTCGATTGTGGCAGTTCCTGCATCCACAAACCCGTAGTGAACGATGTATTCAATTTTTTCACCCTTTTTAAAAACGGGGTAATCTACTCGATATAGCTTAGCTAGTTCAAATTGAACGCTATCTATAAATTCACTTTGCGCGTTCATGCTTAGGAGCATGAAACCTGCGACAAATAATAATCCAATACGTTTCATAAGCTCTGATTTTGGAAGTATAGTTTCAAAGTTTGTGCCAGAGCTATTTTCACGTTCGAATCGATTCAAAATAAGGCGTTTACGTTTTTCCAGATATTACCATAACGAACTCACCACGCGGTGGAGTTTCAGTAAAATGAGCAATTAATTCAGAAACGGGTTTAGTAAGCGTTTCTTCGTGAAGTTTAGAAATCTCCCTTGAAACCGAGATCAATCTATCTGGTCCACAGAACTCTTGCAGTTGGTCTAATGCTTTCATCAATCTATGAGGCGACTCATAACAAACCATTGTTCGCGTTTCTTCTGCAATTTCTTGCATACGCGTTTGTCTTCCCTTTTTCTGTGGAAGAAAACCTAAGTACAAGAATTGATCACATGGAATGCCCGATTTAACCAATGCGGGCACAAAAGCAGTTGCGCCAGGTAAACATTCAACTTCAATATTTGCCTCAGTACAAGCTCTTACCAATAAAAAACCAGGATCAGAAATGGCTGGAGTTCCAGCATCACTCACCAATGCATAGGTAATATCGGCTTTAAGCTGATCTACAATGGCATCAGTAACTTTATGTTCGTTGTGCTGATGGTAACTTCGAGTGGGTGTAGCTATTTCGTAATGACGAAGCAGTTTTGCTGTTTGCCTAGTGTCTTCAGCTAAAATTAAATCAGCCTCCTTTAAAACTTCTAAAGCACGCAGCGTAATATCTTTTAGATTCCCAATTGGAGTGGGAACCACAATTAATTTACCCATGAATTAGCTCTTCCATTTCATCATCTCTTCCACAGCATCTTCACGCTGAGTACCTTTTTCGATGAGTTCAATGACTTTATTAATTGTTTCTTCAATTTGAACAGGATCAAAACCTAATCCAACTCCAAAGCTCATACACATGCGAAACTCGTTTGAATCAACTTCACCATCAACCATCATCATTTGCACCAAATTGTACAACTGCGCGTTGCGATCTTCCTTGTTGCTTGGTGGATTAAACGAAATCTGATTGGGGTTATCAACTAGTTCTTCTAGCTCGTCACGAGTAATGTAGTAACGCTTTGATATTTTAAACAGGTTATCTAACTCCACTTTATCTAAAATCCCGTCTGCTAAAGCAACAGCCAATAGGTTTTTAAAGTGACTTTTAACGCGTTTTTTATCTTGAGATTCGAATGCTTCGTGTAATGCCATAATGGTAAGAGATTGGATGTTTAATTTAATAGGTTATAGCACCCAAGTTACATAAATCTTCTGTGAACCAACTCCACAAATTCTAAAACAGTTTCTGATTCACCATTCCACTGATAACTAGGCGCTAGCTGTGCCTCAATATATCTTTGAGCATCGTCAATAGATTCCAAATGATTCAACTCATTCAAAGCCCTATTAAAGGCTTCCATGTTTCCATTGAAAAGCTCATTTGAAAACAAAAATCTTTGATTTAATCCAATGGCAGCTTTCAAATCTGAAATCGGAGATTTCTTCAATTTACCAGCTAGTGAAAAATCTGCAATCGGTTTGTGAGCATCGTTGATTTCTCTACTCGCCTCAGCTTCCTGAACTGTATCCTCAACAGGAGTTTCTTCAACAACAGGTTCAACTTGTTTTTCTTCTTCCTGAACCTCAGCCACTGGCTCTTCCATTTTTTCTTCTGCAACAGGTTCATCAACCTCTTCAGGTTGCTCTTCTTTTACAGGTTCTGGCTCTTGAGCAACAACGGGTTCCTGTTCTTCAACATCAACTTCTGGCTTAACCTCTTCTTCTGAAGGCTCATCTTCTTCAACCTGAACATCTTCAGCAATTGATTCTTCAAACTCCTCAACTTGGTGAAGCACTTCCTCTTCTTCAGTTGGTTCATCGTCTTGAATCAATGGCTCATTTGTTTCTTCTTGAGCATCATAATTACGCTCAACCAAGAAACTTGAATCTTCTGGCACACCCACTAAAAACTTGAGAACCACCATGGTTTCATGTACATCTTGCCAAGATTGCATCAGTTTTTCAATTTCAGCTTCACTCAAAGGAAGTTTTTCAAATCGATCTAAAGCATCTTGAAAGTCTTTGTACCTGTCTATCAACCGGTCTCTTAATTCATCTGTACTCATGGTGTTTTCTGTGTTGTTATTTCATCACTTAACGAAGGCAAATTTAATTAGATTTGCTTGCCTTACGGGTATAATTACTACAGTTAGATAGAAAGAATGTTCCTCGAGGATACAGTTAATCATAGTGAACGAAAAGGGTGGATAGAAATTATCTGCGGAAGCATGTTTTCAGGTAAAACTGAAGAATTAATTCGCAGATTGAAACGCGCTCAATTCGCCAAACAAAAAGTAGAGATTTTTAAACCGATGATAGACACGCGCTACGATGAAGAAGCGGTAGTGTCGCACGATGAGAATCGCATTCATT
>CAJWSQ010000075.1 GCA_913045895.1 uncultured Flavobacteriales bacterium
CGAAATACTGATCTGGATAGATGTGCAAGTATTTATTCGGCAGATAAAAAGCAGCAATGGAAATAATTAGAAAGCTGTAGTGGATAACCTTTCGGTCGAAAAAAATCAGTGAAAGCAGAGCCACAACAATGTATTGATACTCGCCATAAAACCCTTTGAAAACAAAATTGCTGTGGTAAAACAGGTTAGCAAAAACGGTGATGATAAAACTCCATCGGGCAATTTTCACAAGGCCTTTGTGCTGTAGAATAAACACAGATGCATACACGAACAATTCCACAAACAACGCAATCATTCTCGAAGCATTTAATGAGTTTCCGAGAAAATCAAACAACAGAAAAAAAGCAGCGTGAATCAATGAAATCCATACCGCAGTGTTGAGCACACGAACCTTCTTTTGCTCTCTGGTAGTGATTACATTGTTGATGCCGATATTGGCTAATGATGAAAACGATGCCATGAAATTATGGAGTGCTTTGGGATTACCTTTTGAAATTACGGCTTCGAAAATAGGTGGTTCTTCCAACTTTTAGGACTTAAAAAAGAAAGTATTCGGGTATTGAGACGATACGAAGGTTTTGACACTTTTAAAAGTTTTTCATTTCTGTAATTGAGATGTTTAAAGCCTTTGTGAGATTATCAGAAATCGATAGCGATTGACTTTTGCGGCATGAAAATCATTGAATTATTAATGCAATCGTTATGAAGAAATTTTTACTGACATTACTGGCCAGTGCCAGTTTAACCACTTTCGCTCAAACTTACGAGCTAGTTGAAGATATCAACAAAGATGGATCAGGCTACAGCTTTAGCTCAAACATCAATCAGATTATTGAGTTGAATGGAAAACTCTATTTCTCTGCCCGCAATTTTGAAAACGGCCAAGAACTTTTCAGTTTTGATGGAACCAGTCATGATATAGCTGCAGATGCATTTCCTGGTGCTCATGACTTTTTGAATCCAAAACATTCAACACCAATTCACATTACTGCCTTTGGAGACGAAGTATTCTTCATGGCAGATTTAGGTCGAGCAAATGGAGAATCTACTCTTTGTAAATACAACACCGTTGATGACTCTTTTGAAGTGGTTGATAGTTTAGACTGCACGCACAACGCTGCAGCTTTCAATACTATTTTCACTTACGATGGTGAACTGTATTATGGTGATTTCATTCCGAACACCAATTTTTGGCAAATTCTGAAATACAACGCAGGTAGTGCGCCTACAGTAGTAAGCTCTACAGGAATGAGCACAGCAACATCACTAATTCCGGTTGGTGAATTCAATAACAAGTTTTACATAGCCGTGGGAAACTCCACTCACGCAATGCATGAGTTTGATGGCACAAGTTTTTCTCCCGCACCTGGCACCAACATGTTGGCGTATGTTCACAGAGGCGTTGTATTCAACAACACGTTTTACATTTATGGACGAGACAACGCGGTTATAACCGGTGGCGAATTGTACAAATACGATGGCGTTAATGCACCAACACTGGTACACGATGTTTTCCCTGGTCCGAGTAACGCAAGCATTACCGGCCTTGTTGAATTCAATAATCGCTTGTATTTCTCAGCTGCTTACTCTAGTAATGAAATGGAACTTCACTACATAGACGCCAATGAAAACTTAACTACAATAGACATTAATCCTACTGGTTCAGGCCGTCCATCTGGAATCACTTTATACAACAACAAGCTATACTTTAGAGCTGTTGAGCCTAATGGAAATTACTCGTTATACGAATATGATGGAACGAATAATCCAACGGTAATAGATTCAACATCAACAGGATACACAAGCTGGCCAAGTAATTTCATCGTGTTTGATAATAAGTTGTTTTTCTCAGCCGAAAACGACAGCGTATCTAATGAGCTACACAGTTATAATGGAACTGAAATTGCTTTAGAAGCAAATATTTATGATGGAAGTCTTGGTTCTAATATCACTCAAATTGTTGAGTTTAAAGGCGATTTGTATTTCGGTGCAACTGGTATCTATGGCAAAGAGCTTTATAAATATGATGGAACATCTGTTTCTTTAGTAGCTGATATTGACACAAGTCACAGTGCTTCAGGACCAAACAGCAGTAATCCAATCAATTTGTTCATTTATGATGATGAGCTGTATTTCCGCACTTATTTTCAAGGTATCGGATATGTAATGTACAAATATGACGGAACCAATCCTCCAGTTGAAGTTCCACAAATGTCGGGATATGCAAGGTCATTTAGAGTTTACAAAGACAAGTTATACTACTCAGGAACACTTGCTGGAGATAATGAAGTAGAGCTATTGGTATATGATGGAACAACAACTTCTATGGTCCATGAGATTAACCAAGACGGTAGTTCTTACCCATTGAATCTTATGGTTTTTGATGACAAGCTCTATTTTACGGCTTATGACTCAGTAGCAGGAGATGAATTGTTTGTATATGACGGTGTAAATACTCCTAGTATGGTTGCCGATATTTATAGTGGATTAGAAAGTTCTTATCCTGGAGGTTTGGTTGAATACAACAACAAACTCTACTTCACTGCTATGCCAGACAGTCTTACAGGTACAGAAATGATGGTTTATGATGGCGTAAATCCGCCAACTCTTGCCTTTGATTTATTTCCTGGTATGGACCCAACCAACCCAAGTTACGCCAACGATGGATATCCATACAATAAAGTAGTTTATGGAGATAAGCTTTACTTCTGCTCTGCTGCTGAGAATGTAACAGGTTATCAAATTTTCTCATACGATGGCGTAAACACTCCAACTCAAATTACCAATTACAACATTGCTAGTGCATCACATCAATTTCATGGATTAGGTGTATATGATGATAAGCTTTTCTATTGGGCAGATGAAGGCAACGGATATGGGTCTGAATTATATATCTATGACACACTTGATGCTTCACCTGTTATGGTAGATGAATTGTCTCCAGGTATCATGAATTCAAAACCAACCAATCCATCAAACTTTATTGAGTACAAAGGTTATATCTATTTTGCTGCAACTGAAGTATACTATGATAATTCTGAGTTGTATAGAATTAAAGGAACTCCAGATTCTACTATCTCTATTGCCAAGATAAATAAAGGCGAAGCGCAACTAGAACTTTATCCAAACCCAACAACTGGTGAGGTAAACATTAAAACCAATGAAAAAGTAAACAAGGTTGAAGTTTATGATGTATCAGGTAGTTGTGTTGGCATATATAATGATGCTCGTTTTTCACTATCCAATCTTACTAATGGATTGTATTTAATTCGTGTTTACACTCCTAGCTCGGTTAAAACGAGTCGAGTAGTAAAAGAGTGATTTAACCCAACAAAACGAGACAAAGGCCGATGAAGAATTCTTCATCGGCTTTTTTTGTTTGAGCTTGAAATTTATCCCTTCCAAACCGCTTTTGACACAATTTCTTTATTCAATATTTAATTCTTTTTAGGCCAAATTGAGCTCAAAACAGCCTATATCCCTTTAAACACAGGGATTTTTCTTTGTTGAATTTTAGTTATCAAGTGATGCCTTATTTCTATTTTGGCAACGGAAAAAAATTATATTTGTATGCGTGCCTAACATTTTTGTTAGCAATAAAAAACCAGAATAAGCAATTAACTCTCTGTATGAAAGCAATTTACCGAGTTTCAGCCAAGGTGTATTATGCCTTAGCTTTTTTACTGTTTTGCAGCTTTTCCGTTTCTGCACAGCATACTCTTAAAGGAAAAATCTCAGACAAACAGACTGGAGAAACCTTAATTGGTGCTTCAGTTGTTGTTAAAGGAACCACCATCGGTACCACCACTGATATTGATGGTAACTTTAGTTTTGAAGTAAACCAAGAATTACCACTAACAATTGTAGTATCCTTCATGGGATTCGAATCTCAAGAAGTTGTTGTTGAAAGCTGGGATCAAAAAATCAACGTAAAAATGGGCATGGATAACGTTATGTTAGATGCCGTTGAAGTTGTTGAATCTAGAATTTCAGAACGCGAAAAACAAGCTCCACTTACAGTAGAATCTATGGATGTGATTGCAATTAAAGAAGCACCATCAGGTAGTTTTTATGAGAGTTTAGGAAATATGAAAGGTGTTGATATGACATCAGCATCACTTGGTTTTAAAGTAATCAACACACGCGGTTTTAACTCCACTTCACCTGTTCGTTCATTGCAGTTAATTGATGGTGTAGATAATCAATCACCAGGGTTAAACTTCTCTTTAGGTAACTTCTTGGGAGCATCTGATTTAGATGTTATGAAGGTTGATGTAATTGCAGGTGCAAGCTCTGCTTATTACGGACCAGGTGCATTTAACGGTGTTATCAACATGACTACCAAAGATCCTTTCATGTTCCCGGGTTTAAGTGCCTCTGTTAAAGTAGGAGAAAGAAACCTTACTGAAACGGCAGTTCGCTGGGCTCAAGTATTTAAAAATAAAGATGGCGAAGACAAATTCGCTTACAAGCTGAACGTATTCTATATGCAAGCATTGGATTGGGAAGCTGAAAATTATGATGCTATTGACGATGCCGATGATCCTGCCGATAATCCAGGAGGATACAATGCCGTTAATATTTACGGTGATGAGATTTCTAACAACAGTTATGTGAGTAACATCGGTGCATTTGAAAAACCTGCTTTGGGTACTATGTACAGAACTGGTTACAGAGAAGTTGATTTAGCGAATTACAACACTGATAACCTGAAATTAAACGCGGCTTTTCATTATAAGATCAAAAAAGATGTACAAGCTATTTTCTCAACAAGCTACAGTACTGGATCTACCATCTATCAAGGTGATAACCGCTACAGTTTAAAGAACGTTCAATTCTTTCAAAACCGCTTAGAGGTTAAGAAAGAAAATAAGTGGTTTATTCGTGCATATGCAACCCATGAAGACGCTGGTGACTCTTATGATATAGTAACTACTGCGTTAAGAATGCAAGAAGCTGTACAAAGTGATGATGACTGGGCATTAAATTATGCAAACCAGTATAACGGTGATCAGATTAGACAAATTTCTGGTTATCCAAACACCACTTTTCCTTCTGAAACTTGGTACAATACTGAGTATCTACCTTGGTTGTCTACAGCAAATAGAGACTCTATTATGCAGGTTCACAATCAAGCACGTTTCTTAACTGATTACACCAACGCAAGAGGTGAGGAACGTTATCAAGAAGGAACAGCTCGTTTTGACTCTGCTTTTAAATCTATAACGAGTAAGAAATTCACAGATAACGGATCATTATTTTTCGATAAATCGGCACTTTATCACGTTCAGGGAGAATACAAGTTTGAACCAAAATGGGCTGAGATCACAGTTGGAGGTAATGCGCGTTTATATATGCCAAGAACTGAAGGGACTATCTTCGCAGACACCATGGAATACACTCGTTTAGAAACAGATACGGGAACTATTCTAACAGACTCTTCTTTCACAGAAATCACGAATTTTCAATACGGTTTGTATGTTGGGATAAAAAAGAAGTTTTACCAAGAAAAACTAACAGCAACAGCAACCTTAAGAATGGATAAGAACGAGAACTTCGATTACCTTTTCTCGCCAGCTATCTCATTCATTTACAATCCAACTGACAAGCACACTATCCGTTTAACGTTTACATCGGCAGTACGTAATCCAACTCTAGCCGATCAGTACTACTATTACAATGTTGGTAATGCCATCTTGTTGGGTAACCTAAACGGTTACGACTCATTAATTACAACCGAAAGCTTAGAAGCTGCATACGAAGGATATACTCCTAACCTAGACACTTTAGAGTATTTCAATGTAGACCCAATCAAACCAGAACAAGTAAGAACAATTGAAGCAGGCTATAGAGGTATCATTAGCAAGAAATTCTACATGGATGCTTCATATTACCACAGTTGGTATACCAACTTTATTGGTTATGTGATTGGCGTTGATGCAACCTTCGATAATTTTGGAAATCCTAACAACTTGCAAGCATACCGTTTAGCAACAAATTCAGAAGAAACGGTGGTTACTCAAGGATTTAGCTTGGGTATGAATTACTATTTAACAAACAAGATTACGGCTACAGGAAATTACAGTTGGAATAAATTAATTTCTGGCGAGGATGATATCATTCCTGCTTTCAATACTCCTGAGAATAAATTCAACATTGGTTTATCTGGGCGTGAATTGTACCTGCCTTTTGTTTCTGTTGGTCACTTTGGATTTGGAGTAAACTACAAGTGGATACAAGGCTTCATATTTGAAGGTTCTCCACAGTTTACAGGTAATATTGATTCTTATGATCTAGTAGATGCCCAAATCAACTACACTATTCCAAAAATATACACTACCTTTAAAATCGGAGCTTCTAACCTATTGGATAACAACGTTTATCAAGTGTATGGAGGTCCTCAAGTAGGACGATTAGCATATTTCTCTGTACTATTTGATTGGCGTGCTAAATAAATCTCTGTGTAACAACTAAAAATTGAATTATATGAAAATGAATCTACGTTCTATTTTTTCATTGTTGTTAGGTGCCACTTTAGCATCTACAACATTCGCTCAAGAGCGCTTCTTAGATGAAGTGTTTGACGACTCTGAAATTACAGTCATTAAAAATGTTCCATTTGGTGTGAACATTGACTTTTTAAGAAATCAGAACCTTATGGATCCTGATTACATTCAGACAAACTTGGCACAAATTCAACAAGAATCTCAAGAATTGAGAGACTCGATTTATGCTGGTTCTTCTGATATGGCATTTTTCACGCCCTATTTTACTTCAACGGATCCATCTACCATTTTAAAGATTACAGGTACTGATAATTCAACGGCAAACCCTGCACATACTTTGTGTATGGATGTTTATATGCCTGTAACTGCTGTTGATACAATGGCAGCTCGTCCAACTATTTTTTACATTCACACAGGTAACTTCTTACCTCCAATTGTTAATGGAGCTCCAACAGGGTCAAAAGAAGATTCTGCTGCTGTAGAAATGTGTAAACAATGGGCAAAAAGAGGCTACGTTGCAATTGCACCAAACTACCGTCATGGTTGGAATCCAATTGCATCTGGCACAACTGGACCAGTTGTTAGACGTGCTACTTTATTAAATGCAGTTTACAGAGCTATTCACGATGTGAAAAGAGCTGTACGCGTAGCAAAAGCACAATCTACTTCGTTCGGTATTGACCCATCAAACATTGCCATTTATGGTCAAGGTTCTGGTGGTTATGTTGCTTTAGCATACAACACACTTGATGATCAATCTGAAACAGCAACTCCAAAATTCATCAATCCAGCAACAGGACAATCTTACATTGATCCAGCTGTAGTTGGTGATGTAACTGGTGGTGCTGGACTACTAAACCTTTATGGAGATCTTGTTGACTTAGGAATTACTTCAGACATCTCAGCACAAGCAAATGCGGGTGGTGTTTTAGGTGATATTTCATGGATGCAAGGTGCAACTCCTAAACCAATGATTTCTATTCACTGTATTCGCGATCCATTTGCTCCATTTGATTCAGGTCAAGTAATTGTACGAACAACTGGTGAAAACGTTGTTCCAGTACCTGGCCCTAACCAATTTATGCAAGTTGCAAACGAAATGGGTGTAAACGATGTATTTGCTGATAAATCAGATTACAACGATCCTTTCACTTTTAGAGCACGTAATACGTATAACAGAAACTTCACCCATTACAACGGTAGTGTAACTATCCCTGGAAATGTTGAAGGTATGTTCCCTCTTGAAATTGATTTAGAATCAAATCAGTTTGAAAACGAAGGTGCTCCATGGGAATGGTGGACATTATCTGACGTTCAAACAGCAGTTGCTTTCTCTAACGCTGTTTACGGAACGAGTGCTAATGCTAATGACATCCACAATGATGCATTAATGAGCAACCCTAACATGGCTAAGGCAAAAGCTCTTAATTACATCGACTCAATTCAAGGTTATTTACACCCACGCTTAATGTTAGCTATGGGAATTGGTAACCAGCAAATTGTAAGCACTGATGATGTTGATAAAAACAATGGTAGCATTAACATTTACCCGAACCCAGCATCAACTTCTGTTGAGTTTATAGCAACTGGAAACGCAGAGATCGAATCTTTCCAAATATTTGATCTTTCAGGTAAAGCTGTTGTTAACCAAACTTCAGTAAACGGAACTTACTATTTTACTGATGTAAATGCATTGAATAATGGTCTTTACATCATTAGAATGAATACAAACCAAGGAGTTCAAACACACAAATTAGTGATTGAATAATCTAACCTTGTTCTCTAATTATCAAAGCCCTGTTGGAAATCCAACAGGGCTTTTGATTTTATTCTATTTCTGGAACTTCTATGTCCAATCCTTGATACCAACTACTCTCAGTAATCATTGGTAAAATGGTGGGGCCTGCACTAACAATTGGTTGGTATAAAATAGATTTTTGCTTGGCTTCATCAGAAATAAGACCCAATTGACCACCTCCCGCTCCGTTGATGAAGACTAACAAATAGCTGAGAATCAAAATCCATTTTACTAACCCGAAAACACCACCTGCTATTCGGTTAACAATTCCCAAAGCAGCCATCTGAAGTATTTTTTGCAGAAAACGAGCTCCAATATGTATTAGAATTACAATAGCAATAAATGTGAGTGCAAAAGCTGCAAGAGAAAGTGTATTGCCTTCTAAATCTGCATTCTCTTTTAAGAGCCCTTCAGCAAAAAAAGAAAAATGAATGGCTCCATAAACTCCTAAAATAAGAGCTACAAGAGAAGCAACTTCAATAATAAATCCGCGCATCAAACCGCGAACTAACCCAAAAAGCAAAGGAATGGCTATTATAATATCTATTGTTTCCACAGAGCTAAATTAAACGGGAAGTAGGTTGAATTTATATAAACCAAAAAAGGTTTGTACACGAAAGCATTGTGAATTTCTCAAACCAAACTTCGCATTACCTTTGCAAGATCAATTTGAAAAAGATGGATTGGGAATTTGAAAAAGAGTGGATAGAAGCTAAGAAATGGTACAATCAAAAGTTTGACGGAGACTTAGATGTTGATTCTATCTTGTTTTTAATTGGTGTAAGAGAGTTAGGTAAAGGCTTTATTGACTTTACAAAAGATGAAAAAATGGACCTTGTTCACATTGCTGTTTGCACGTTGCTTGAGCCCTATGGATATTACAGCTTTGATGGTGAAGACCAAGATGGTTGGCCCCACTATTCAAGATTAAAGAAATTACCTTATCTGAAAGCCGAAGAACAAGATCAGCTAATAAAGGAAGCTATTGTTAATTACACTCGTACAATACAACAGTCTGCCTAGTAGTTTCTCCAGATCTAATACTGATGTATGACTCACCACATGTGCTATCTGCAGTAATTACATGTGTGGTATCAGGTATAACACCAACAATTTGAGTATCTCTAACAACTTTGAATGCATTTACTTTAAGCACTTTATTGTAAGTCCATTCCGTTTCATAGACACCAACACCATCGGTATACCCTGTAACAAATATGTCGCACGGTCTGTCAATTGAAGACTCACACTCCAGCTCAACAATTGCTTGTGGTACACGATTGCCATTCATATTAACAACAACTACCTGAGCAACACCTGTGTCATCATCGTCATCGTTGTTACATGCAATAGCAAAAACACTCAAAAAAATAAAAGAAGCGGTTCTTAGAAAAGTTTGTATGGTGCGATTCATCTTAAGCACTATTTTTACGAATCTTGCTAAACTAGCAAAAATTCAAATTCAGATGTATAAACAAGTCCTGATTTTAATCTTTTTACTGATGTCTTTATCAGCTGCAAACATACATACAGATACGCCAAAAAGAGAAAAGGTTGTTTCAATTGTAACGCCATACGGCAAAATGATGGTTAAACTATATAATGAAACGCCCCAACACCGTGATAATTTTATAAAACTGGTAAATGAAAACTTTTATGATAGCTTGCTTTTTCACAGAGTGATTGAAAATTTCATGATTCAGGGAGGGGATCCAGAATCTAAAAATGCAAAACCAGGTAAAGCGCTTGGCAATGGTGGCTTAGATTACACCATTCCTGCAGAATTTAATCCAAACTTATTTCACAAAAAAGGGGTTATTGCAGCGGCTAGAGAGGGCGATAACGTAAACCCAGAAAAAGCAAGTTCGTCATGTCAGTTTTATCTGGTTCAGGGAAAAGTATTTACACGTGATGAATTGTTGACCCTACAAGAAAAAAAGATTGCATTCAACAAGCAAAAGGCTGTTAGAGACTTATTGGCTTCTCCAGATCAAAAAGAATTGAAAAAAGCTCGGAATGATGCTCAAAACGATATGAATGTGGAGGCTTTAGATTCAATCAACTTAAAAATAGATTCGATAATTGCTCCAGAATTAGAGAAATATAAGTTCTCAGAAGAGCAAATTGAAGCATACACAACCATTGGAGGAACTCCCCACTTAGATGGCGATTACACTGTTTTTGGTGAAGTAATTGAAGGCTTTGACGTGATTGATTCCATTGCTGCAGTACAAACAGATAGAAGAGATAGACCCAGAACCGATGTTCCTTTTTCTATAAAGAAGGGCAAATAGTCCTATTTTCGCAGGCAAATACGTAATGGTATGATTGATAAGGTAAATGCTTTCTTAGATGAAATCAAGGCTTTTGAAACACAAAAAGCAGATGAATTAGAGCAATTTAGAATCAAATTTTTAGGTTCTAAAAATGTCATCAAAGACCTTTTTAAAGCATTTAAAGATGTTCCGAACGACCAGAAAAAAGAATTTGGTCAGAAGTTGAACGAATTAAAACAAGCAGCTCAAGATAAATTTGACAGCATTCAGGCTAATTTATCATCAAGTGGCGCTGGTACACAAGCACAATCTGGTGATTTAACTCGTCCAGGTTATCCACATGAAATTGGAGCTCGACACCCTGTTTCAATTGTAAGAAATGAAATCATAGACATCTTCAAACGCATTGGTTTTACGGTTTCTGAAGGACCAGAAGTAGAAGATGATTGGCATAACTTTACGGCTCTTAACTTCCCTGAAGAACATCCAGCCCGTGATATGCAGGATACTTTCTTCGTAAAAAACGAGGAAGAAGAGTTGGCTTTAAGAACACATACCTCATCGGTACAAGTTCGAGTGATGGAAAATCAGAAACCACCTATCAGAACCATTTCTCCAGGACGTGTTTACAGAAACGAGGCGATTAGCTCACGCTCGTTGAGTATGTTCCACCAGATTGAAGGTTTATACGTTGATGAAGGTGTTTCATTTGCCGATTTGAAGCAAACGATCTTATACTTTGCCAAAGAGTTTTTTGGAAAGACAAAAATTCGCATGCGTCCGAGTTACTTCCCATTTACAGAGCCTAGTGCCGAAGTAGATGTATACTGGGGCTTAGAAACAGAAGCCGATTACCGCATGACCAAAGGAACTGGTTGGTTAGAAATTATGGGATGTGG
>CAJWSQ010000076.1 GCA_913045895.1 uncultured Flavobacteriales bacterium
CATAAAGCCTAACTATTCGTAGAAATTAACAGTGCTAAGGGGAAAGAAGTTGTTGAACTTTTTGGAAAGTATGGAGATTCTCAAATAGATTTGAAAAAAGATTTATCTGGCAGAGATAGAATGGTTCACGCATCATGGGGAAAATAGCGGTTTTAATTCTGTTTTTATTTACGAGTATTCACGTTTGTGCACAGTATGATCAGCTTGCAGGAGTTTTTGTTCCGCCTGACAGCACGGATAAAAAGAATACGTTAATACTCAAACTATCTCGAACAAATTCACTCATTCAGGGGGAGCGTTTTCAGTTTAATTCAATCAGAATTGGTGTTGAGCACAATAAAAAGTACCGATTTGGATTCCTGTTATCATCACTTGCTGATTCGTTTGTAGTGACTCAAAATCTACCTGATTTTGCATCGTATAATAGCATCTCGTTTGTTGGAATTGGTGGTTTCTGGGATTTTATGGTAATCAATAATTACAGGTGGGAAATGTCTGTTCCCCTTGAGTTTGGCTACGGTGGATTTGAATATTCTTACCTAGATGAGAACCACGTTGAGATTCCAGAAGCTGATGAAATGTCGTATATGATGTTTCTAGAAATTGGTACCCAGCTTCAATACAACTTCAATAACTGGTTGGGATTTGCAATTGGTGGAGGAGTAAGAACTGTTGCCGCTGGAGATAGAACCATCATTGAATACACCAGAGGTCCGTTTTATACTATTGGTACTAGATTTCTACCAGGAAAATTCTACCAAAGTGTTTTTCACAGAAAACGAGTTCTAGAGACCAAAAAGAAATACTTTGAAGCTCGTAAAAAAGCTGTAGAACAAAGACGAAGAAAGCCATGAGCGAACAAGATATAAAGCAAAAGATAGATCAACTCAGTGAAGAGTTAGAAAGCCACAACTACAGCTACTATGTATTGAGTCAGCCAACTATCAGCGATTATGAGTTTGATATGAAACTCAAAGAGTTGATGGAATTAGAGGCTAAATACCCACAGTTTGCTCATGATAATTCGCCAACAAAACGGGTTGGTGGCGACATTACCAAGAATTTTCAAACAGTGATGCATGATTATCCTATGCTTTCACTTTCAAATTCATATAGCAAAGATGAAATTGTTGATTTTATCACACGCACAGAGAAGTTGATTGAAGGCAAATGTGTGTTTGTTTGCGAGTTAAAATACGATGGAGTAGCCATTGGGATTAAATATCGTAACGGACAGTTTTACCAAGCAGTAACTCGTGGTGATGGTCAAAAAGGTGATGATGTTTCTGCAAATGTTAAAACTATTAGAGCTGTTCCCTTGACTTTAAAACCCGGTGATTTTCCAGAATCATTTGAGATTAGAGGCGAAATTGTTTTACCAAAAAGCAAATTCGAGATCTTAAATGAGGAGATGAGGGCTAAAGGCGAAATGACCTATGCTAATCCCAGAAATACTGCATCAGGAACGTTGAAGCTTCAGGATTCTTCAATTGTTGCAAAACGAGGCTTAGACAGCTTTTTATACGGTATTTACAGTCCAACCAAAATGGCCCAAGGTCATTACGAATCTGTTCTAAAAGCTGGTAGTTGGGGTTTTAAATCTCCTGATCCAAAAAAGAAAATGATTGCTCAATGCAACACCATTGATGAAATCATGGATTTCATCAATTATTGGGATTTAGAAAGAGCGCATTTAGATTTTGATATTGATGGAATTGTAATCAAAGTGGATGATTACAATCAACAAGAGCAGCTAGGTTATACAGCTAAATCGCCAAGATGGGCAATTGCCTATAAGTTCAAAGCTGAGCAAGCAGTCACGCAATTGAATAAAGTAACGTTCCAAGTAGGAAGAACGGGGGCAATAACGCCAGTTGCAAACTTAGAACCTGTTCAGCTGGCTGGAACTACTGTTAAACGAGCATCCCTGCACAATGCTGATATCATTGAAAAGCTTGATGTGCGCGAAAGTGATTACGTTTTTGTAGAGAAGGGAGGTGAAATCATTCCTAAAATTGTAGGTGTTGATTTAGGTCAACGTTCTCCTGATTCGGTGCCATTTGAATATGCTAAGGTTTGTCCTGAGTGTGGAACTAAATTGATCCGTAGAGAAGGAGAGGCGCAGCATTATTGTCCTAACGAAACGGGTTGCAAGCCTCAAATTATTGGGAGAATTCAACATTTCATTAGCCGAAGAGCTATGGATATTGAAGGTTTAGGCGAAGAAACCATTGTTCAGTTATACAACGAAGGTTTAATTCAGTCTTTGGTCGATTTGTACCGATTAGAGGAAGGCCAACTTTTGCCATTGGAACGCATGGCTAAAAAATCGGTAGATAACTTATTGAAAGGAGTTGAAGACTCTAAGAAACAACCCTTTGAGCGGGTTTTATTTGCATTGGGTATTCGCTACGTAGGTGAAACTGTAGCAAAGAAATTGGCTAAATATTTCAAATCAATAGATGCTATTCAGCAAGCTACACTAGAGCAAATTGAAGACGTACCTGAGATTGGTCCAGTGATAGCATTAAGCGTTCATGAGTATTTAAATAATCCGATACACCAAGAACAGCTTAATCAGTTGAAAGAATTTGGTTTGCAAATGGAAATTCATGAAGACGAAAAGTCTTCTAATTCGCTGAACGGATATACATTTGTTATTTCAGGTGTTTTTGAAAATCACAGTCGTGATGAAATCAAAGCCCTGATTGAGGCAAACGGAGGAAAAAACGTAGGATCCATTTCTGGTAAAACTAATTATGTGGTTGCAGGAGAAGGAATGGGACCTAGTAAAAGAGCTAAAGCTGAAAAGCTTGAAATTCCAATTATTTCTGAATCTGATTTGCTTGAGATGATTGACCAACAATGAATTGGAGAGAAAAAATAGGCTACGCTTTTCTTAAAAAAGGATACAAACCAAGCGAACACAAACGCAGGGCTGTTAACTTAACTGAAGCTCAAAGTGTGTTCGTAATCTTTACGGCTTCAACCGAAAAAGAGGCACGAGAAAAACTTCAGCTTCTCGAAATCATCAAAACCAATTGGGCTATTCCTAAAGTAGATTATTTGGTTTACATCCCATTTAGAAAAGATCCCGAATGGTTAGGTCAAGTCGCTGGAGTTAAATCGATTAACAAAAAAGATTTAAACTGGAACTTAAAGCCGAATTACACCAATGATATCACATATGATTTGCTAATTGATTTGGATTTAGAGCTTTCAATTCCCACTTTGTATTTAGCTGTAATGACTAAGGCTAAAATGAAAGTTACTGCTCAATTAACTGAAAAAGAATTATTTTACGATCTGTTTATAGTTTTGGGAGACCAAAACACACTATCCAACTACATCAAACAAACAGAATTTTACTTAAAATTAATTAATCAAAAAGAACTGGTTTATGGCTAATTTTAGCGGAGTTGGTGTAGCAATCGTAACTCCATTTAACAATGATGGAACTGTTGATTACAAAGGTTTTGAAAACGTAATCAATCACATCATTAAGGGCGGTGTTAATTATATTGTTGTTCAAGGAACAACTGGCGAATCTGCAACACTGACTAAGAAAGAAAAGCAGGCCGTTCTTGATTTTGCTGTTGAAACTATAGCTGGTAGAGTTCCAGTTGTTTTCGGACACGGTGGTAATTATACAGATTCTCTTTTAGAAGGATTTAAATCTCTAAATCTAGAGAAAGTAGACGCTATTCTTTCTGCAAGTCCATACTACAACAAACCAACGCAAGAAGGAATTTATCAGCACTATAAAGCTTTAGCTGAGGCTTCTCCAAAGCCAATTATTCTTTATAACGTTCCTGGTCGTACAGGTTCTAACGTTGCTCCAGAAACAACTATACGTTTAGCAAAAGAGTTTAAAAACATTATTGCTATTAAAGATGCTTCAGGAAGTTTAGATCAAATGGGTTACTTGGTTAAACACAAACCACAAGGTTTCTTGGTTTTATCTGGAGACGATAATTTAATTGTACCACAAGTTGCAGTAGGAGCAGACGGTGTAATTAGCGTAATAGCCAACGCTTTACCAGCTCGTTTCTCTAAAATGGTTCATGCGGCATTAAATGGTGACGCTGAAACTGCCAGAGAATACTACAAGTTGTTATATGATATAATTCCACTATTGTTTAAAGACGGAAATCCAGGTGGTGTGAAAGCTGTATTAAAGATGATGGGTGTTCTCCAATCTGATGCGGTTCGTTTGCCTTTGGTTCCTGTTTCTAAAGCCACATATGATGAGTTATACCGTGCCGTTAGTGAGGCGGGTGTTACTCTTGAGTAATTTAAGTTAACAAGAGCCCCCAGTAAAAACCTAAGTCCCTTCATGAAAAGTCAAATATCAGGTGTGATCAACCACGATCAGATCAAGGATATCGTATTTGAACAATCCCTAAATGGGGTTTTCGTGATGTTATTGCCACACCCTGTAACTTGGGATGGTACTAGTATAGATGAAAAAGAGCAACTACTTGATTTATTCTATGATAATCAGGTGGTTGCTCATTTCAATCCTGCTTTTTGCGAAATGCATGGTTTATCTCCAGAAAACGCACTGAACTTAAAGCCAAAAGATTTCTATAAAGACAAGTCATACTTCAAAGAAGTATGGCAACAATTGTATAACGATGGATATCTAAAAGTTCAGTCGGTTAAACCCAATTTTAATGGAAAAACCATCTACATTGATGGTTCATATAGGCTGATTTACTCCAAAACTGGTGAAATAATTGGCCATTATGGTATTCAGCAAGATGTAACAGAACAAAGGAATCAGGAAGAGGCTTTGCGCAATGCTATTAAAATGCGCGACAAGTTTGTAGATATTCTAAGTCACGATTTAAAGGCACCTATTGCTAACATCATAAGTTTAATCGGATTATTTGAAAAAGCCTACGAAGCCAAACATCAAACTTCATATACCAATGAATTGTTTGATATGCTCCGAAAATCTTCTGGGCATTTGAATGATATGCTTCATAATATGTTGATCTGGAGTAGGTCTCACGGTAAACGTATTCCATTTAATCCTGAATTTAATAGGCTTGAAACGGTTGTTGAAAGAACTATTGAGCCATATGTAGATATTGCTAGATCAAAATCAATTGAGCTTTCATTTGATAGTGATGTGTTTAGTAATAAGAGTATTTATGTGGATATCGATATGCTACATACCATTCTTTCGAATCTCATTGTGAATGCCATTAAGTTTACACCCAACCACGGTGAAATAAGCATCACGTTTAGTGAAGATGAGTCTTATGATATCATCGCTGTTACTGATAACGGTGTTGGAATAAAACCGACCAGACTTAAAACGCTCTTTAAAGTAGGTGAGAACATTTCAAAGCCTGGAACAAATGGTGAAAAGGGTTCTGGCTTGGGGCTTTTAATAATTGATGATTTTATCAAAAGACACCAAGGTAAAATAGATGTTCAGAGTGAGTTAGGGAAGGGAAGTACCTTCAAGTGTTATTTCCCTAAGAAATCGAATTAATCTTCCAATTTATGTAGTTTTTCGCTAGCACTTTCCCAGTCTTGCATGACTTGATCAAGCTTTTTGCTTAATTCGGCATGCTCAAACATTATCTTTTTGCTGTTTTCTTCATTGTCGTAAAAATCATCGGCATGCATGGCTTTTTCTAGTTTAGCCATTTCAGCCTCAAGTTCAGTAATCTTGTTTTCAGCCTTTTTTACATCATTCTCAGCCTTTCGGATGATTTTATTGCGTTCTTTTTGCTCTTCGTAACTCAGTTTGGGCTCTTCTTTCTTGGGTTTTTCCTCAACTGGTTTTACTTCTTGTTTAGGTTGTTTAGCTTTTGGTTTTTCGTTTACACCACCATGTTCAAATTCTCTGAATGATTCCACCTGATGTTTACGCAAAAACTCACTGATATCACCTAGATGCTCTTTGATTTTATGGTTAGCAAACTCATATGTTTTGGTTGTGAGTTCTTGTAAGAAATCACGATCGTGTGAAACCAAAATCAATGTACCGTCAAAGTGTTTGAGTGCTTCTTTTAAAACTTCTTTAGAGCTTATATCTAAGTGGTTGGTAGGCTCATCCAGAATCAATAGATTACATGGTTTCAGTAGTAACTTAGCAAGTGCTAGTCTAGATTTTTCACCACCGGATAACACTTTAACACGTTTGTCCACATCATCAGGGCCAAACAAGAATGCGCCTAACAATCCTCTAATGCGAGAGATATTGCTCCATTCTTCAGTTGCGGCTTGCTCAATGGTTTCAAGAACTGTAAGGTTTACATCTAATGTGTTTTCTTGAACCTGAGCGTAGTAACCTACTTCAACGTTGTGCCCAATTTTCAACTCACCATCGTGACTCAGTTTATCTGTAACCAATTTTACTAAAGTAGATTTCCCTTGACCATTCTGACCTACAAATGCAACGCGATCGCCTTTATCAATTTGGAAATCGATGTTGTTGAGAACCATTTTCTCTTCATACTGCTTGGTTAAGTGAGTTCCTTTTAAAACAACTTCACCTGAACGAGGTGCTGGTGGAAAACGGAATTGAATGGAAGAGTTATCTAATTCATCAAGCTGTTGAACTTCTACTTTTTCTAATGCCTTTACACGAGATTGAACTTGCTTGGCTTTAGAAGCTTTTGAACGGAACCTTTCAATGAATTTCTCTTGTTCTTCAATGTATTTTTGTTGGTTACGCAAAGTAGCCATTTGTTGTTCGTAGCGTTCTTCACGTAAAACCATGTATTTAGAATAGTGAGCGCTGTAATCATATATTTTACCGAATACAATCTCAATGGTTCTGTTGGTTACATTATCTAAGAACATTCTATCGTGAGAAATCATGATTAATGCTCCTGGATAATTGTTGAAGAAGTCTTCTAACCAAAGAATCGCTTCAATATCTAAGTGGTTGGTCGGCTCATCTAAAAGTAGGAGTGAAGGCTTCTTGATTAGCAGTTTTGCCAATTCCACACGCATTTGCCATCCACCACTAAAAGTACTTATTGGTCTTTCAAACTCTTCCGGTTTAAAACCTAAACCTTTCAAAACCTTTTCAACTTCACTCTCAGCTTTTGCGCTTCCTAAAACATGTAAATGTTCATGTTTTTCAGATAAATCTTGAATCAGCTGTGTATAAGAGTCACTTTCGTAATCGGTACGCGTAGCAAGTTCTTCATTGATTTTTTCGATATCCTTTTCCAGTTGAATCACATCATTAAAAGCAGTCATTGCCTCATCAAAAATGGATTTTTCAGAATCAATTTTGATTTCCTGAGGAAGGTAACCGATTGATTCGCCAGATGAAATAGCAATTCCGCCTTTATCTGAAGGTTGAATACCATAGATGATTTTAAGCAGTGTTGATTTACCAACTCCATTTTTACCAATTAAACCTATACGGTCTTTTGGGTTGATAATGAATGAGATATCATTAAATAAATCCTTACCTGAAAATGAAACGGAAATGTTGTTAACTGCAATCATACTAAAGTGAAAATCGAACTAAAGGCTGCAAAGATGCGTGGAAACTTTGAGATAGCAGTAAGCTTTACTGATAACGAATTATTCACAAACGATTGAAAAGCCGAATAGATGGAAAGCCCTAATTTTGCAATTCGAAATAAAGCATATGAAATACACTTTACTCTTTACAATGGCTTTGATGTCGTTGTTTTCTCAAGCCCAGCAAAATCCATTTACTTATACTTTTAGACATTCATCTTCTCAACAAGCAGGTGATTTAGATACGATCTATATCAATTTGTACTCAGAGTTTGATAGTCAAGAAGTTATTGATTTAGCTGAACTTCCAACTTTTTTTGGTGATACTGTTTTTAGAGTTACACCTCAGTCATTTCAAGTAGAAGCAGGTTTAGACACGAATACCTTAATGGTAGTGATGTCTTCAAGACACAACATGAATCATAAGTTTTTCTTAGAACTTGAAACAGCTCAATACGGAACTTGGGGAATTCAGTTGTCTGATGCAGTTAATTACGCAGAAAGCAGATATAATGGCACGTATAATCTTACTGGTGAAGATTTAAAAGCAGCACTTAAAACGGCAGCAACTCAAGGTCACAACGCATTGGGATATAATACGGGTAGAGACCGCATGTATATGAACATCGATAACAAAGCTGTTTCTCAAGGAGCTTCTGTTAACACCTTAGAATGTGTTTATTCTGGTGATGAAATTAGTGGTTTTGCAAATAGACAAGCAGCTCAAAATATGGGATTCAATACTGAACATACTTATCCTCAAAGTTTGTTCAACAGTAACGAACCTATGAAAAGCGATATTTTTCACTTGTATCCAACTAAGCAAAATCCGAATAGTGTAAGAGCAAACAAGCCTTTTGGTGTGGTTAGTAATCCTTCATGGACAGAGGGTGGCTCAAAGAGTAATAACTCAACATTTGAACCTCGAGATGAACACAAAGGTTATGTGGCTCGATCAATGATGTACTTTGTTATTCGTTACCAAGATTACAGCAACTTCTTTGCTGGTCAGGAAAGTATACTAAGAACTTGGCATGATGAGTTTCAACCAACTTCATTAGAAAAAGACAGAAATGATCGCATTAATCAATATCAAGGAAATAGAAATCCATTTATTGATTATCCTCAATTCGTTGAGCGTTTTACAAGTTTTACATCAAACGGAAACATACCCGTAGCAAGTGGGTTGAGCATCAGCAACGATTCTCTTTCTGGACTTCAAAACAGAGCGTATGCTGCATCTGTAAAAAACACGGGGACAACTACATTTAACATTACTGGTTTTAGCATTGATGATACCAACCAGTTTGTGGTTTCAGATACAGCTGGAGATTGGGAGATACAGCAGGGTGAGGGAGCGATGTTTGTTGTTTCATTCAAACAAACTGGCGCAATTTCAAACGGTGTATTAACTATTGAAACCGATTTACAAGGATCTGAAGAGTTAGAGGTTATATTAACTGGTGAAGGATCTGTAGGCATTTCAGATATTCAATATGTAGAAACGGAATGGAAAGCGTATCCAAACCCAGTTTCTAATACATTGAGATTCACAGCTCCATTAAAAACAGCGCAAGTTTTTGACTTAACAGGTAGATTGGTAAATCAACTGTCTCAAGCTACTGAGCTTGATGCTTCAAGTTTATTAAACGGTATGTATTTACTGAAAGGTGAAACAGACTTAGGAACTGTAATCACTTACCGATTCATCAAGAAATAATTACTTACCCGGAAATCTTGTTGAGATAAGGTTTTCGGGTAATTCACTTGGTCTTCTGTGTTTCCAGCGCTTGTGAGACCAAATCCACAATTCAGGTTTATTGTTGATTACGCTTTCCAAATACTTGGTGTGTGTTTCCGTTATTTCTCCATTTTCACTACTCAAAGGTTCAAGGAGAATAGGATTAACTGAATATTTGTAAAAACCTCTCTTAATTCGGTCGATATCACAAAAGAATACTTGAGCATTAAACTTCTTAGCGTAATGCTCGGCACCAAAGAATACAGGCGTATCTTGATTTAGAAAATCCATCCAATAGCCTCTTTCTTTTGAAGGAGTTTGGTCTCCAACTAGAGCTAGAATAAACGGCTCACCAGACTCGTGAACGGTATTTATGTGTTTTGATGTCTCTTTAACTTCAACTAAATCGGTTCCGAAACGACCACGTGATTTAAACATAAAATCATCAAACAAATCATTACCGATCTTTTTGTAAATTCCAACAAAACGATGACGTTCTTCCATTAAGCTATAGCGCAATTGAGCGTATTCCCAATTTCCGTAGTGACCAATCATTAAGATGATGTTGCGCTTTTCTTTTAAAGCTTTCAAATAATCTTCGTGAAGCTCAACCTGCATTCGCTCTTTAATGACATCAGCTGTAGTATTTGTAGATTTAATATTCTCGATTACCAAATCACTCAAGAAGCGATAGAACTCTTTTGATATTTCCTCAATTTCTTGGGCAGACTTTTCAGGGAAAGAGTTTTTTAGGTTTTGTACCACTACCTTTTTTCGATAGCGCATAATGCGGTAAACAACTACAAAGAAAAAGTCAGATATAATGTATAAAACAGGGTAAGGTAAGCGAGAAAGAAATTTGAAAAAAAGTAATGCTAAGCGACTGCCCATAAAGAAATTTGTTTCGTTAGTGCCGCCTAAAGTAGGTGAATAATTTAGACTATGGTCTAGAGTGTTTCCATCTTTTGTGCGACCACAGCCAGATTTCGGGATTGTTTTTTATGTCAGTTTCCAATACTTGAGTATGTAATTCGGTCAATTCACCATCTTTTGTTTCACTTGGATTTTCGTGAATGGTTTCAAGCGTCACCTCGTAAAATCCTCTTTTAACACGATTTAAGTGTACAAATACAAGCGGCATATTGTATCGCTTCGCAATTTTTTCAGCACCTAAAAATACTGGAGTGTCCTGATTTAAAAATTCCATCCAATAGCCATGATGTTTAGATGGTGTTTGATCGCTAACCAAAATAATATTAGATAAAATCTGATCTCTTTGCTCATGTGCTACTCTGATAAAAGTTTCTTTCATGGATAGCATATGTGCTCCAAAACGACTTCTGGTGTACAGAAATAAAGAGTTAAAAGCTGGATCGGAAATGGGTTTGTAAGTGATGTTTTGAATTTCATGTCTTTGCTTCATGGCTGTATAACCTAGAGCCGCATATTCCCAATTGCCATAATGACCCAAAACAGAAACGGTACTTCTTCCCAAATCACTCCATTTGGTTAATTCCTCTGGATTAAGCACGTGAAGCCTATCCATGATCTCTTCTCGCGAAATGGAATAGGTCTTTATTCCTTCAACGATTAAATCGCAGAGATGACGGTAATACCTCTTAGCAATAGCTTCAATTTCTGAATCAGATTTTTCAGGAAATGAATTGCGCAAATTCTTGTATACAGTTGTTCTTCTATATTTTAAAACATAGTAAACGATGTAATACGTTAAATCTGAAATAGCGTATAGAATTCTAAAAGGGAGGTGGGAAATGCCTTTCAGTATACCGATGCCAATAGAAGAGAACATGTTTTTAGTTATAGTTCTTCCGACACTTTAAATTCACTGGTTGTGTGGAATGTGATTTCTGGATAATCTCTTTCAGCTGATTGAAGCATGAAAGGAGATTCAGCCAAATAGACGTAATTTTCATCTTTGTCGATGGCTATTTGTCTATTCTTAATTCTCACAAATTCTTTTAGTTTTTCTTCATCGTCACTAGTTAACCAAGTAGCTTTATAGAAAGGTCTAGCTTGGAACTGACAAGAAGCACCGTATTCGTTTTTCAAACGGTATTGAATAACTTCAAACTGAAGTTCACCAACTGTACCAATGATTTTTACATTACCCGGTTGTTGTGTAAATAGCTGAGCAACACCTTCTTCAGATAATTGTTG
>CAJWSQ010000077.1 GCA_913045895.1 uncultured Flavobacteriales bacterium
TCAATTTGCCCAATTAGTTGGACCAAAAAGTTGGCTTTTTTTCCAACTGATATAGATCCCATTTCATTTTGTAATTCCATCGCGTAAGCACCATTTAGAGTAATGGCATTCATAGCTTCAACTGGTGTTAATCGTTGTTTGGTTGTAGCCAACGATAGTAAGAATTGCATATTTCCACTAGGTGTAGTTCCTGGGTTATAATCAGAAGCAATTGCTAATGGCAAACCGGCATCAACAATTCTTCTAGCTGGTGTGTATGGAATGTTGATGAAATAAGAGCAAGAAGGTAAGCTCACAGGCATTGTTTTACTGCTTTTAAGCACTTCAATCTCCTCATCGCCTAGTTGTTCTAGATGATCGACACTGATAGCCCCCAATTCAACAGCAAGTTGTAAACCTCCAGAGTTGGTGAACTGGTTTACATGAAGTTTTGGCTTCAAACCGTACTTAGCTGCAGCTTCAACAACCTGACGGGTTTCATCTATCGAGTAATAGCCTCTTTCACAAAATGCATCTACATATTCAGCCAAGCCCTCTTCAGCCACTCTTGGTAACATTTCATTGATCATCAAATCGATATAACCTTGGTGATTTTCTTTGTATTCGGCTGGGAAAGCGTGAGCTCCTAAAAAAGTTGTTTTAATTGCTACAGGAGAAAGTTCTTTTAACCGATTAGCTACACGAAGCATTTTAATTTCAGCATCAACAGTTAATCCGTAGCCACTTTTAATTTCTATAGCTCCAGTACCGTGATACATCACATCATTTAAACGATTCAAAGCTTGTTCTACCAGTTCATCTTCATCGGCATTTTGCATGGCTTTGGCAGAATTCAAAATTCCACCTCCTTTTGCTGCAATTTCTTCGTAGGTCAAGCCCTTAATTCGATCAACATATTCAGCTTCTCTACTTTTAGCAAATACCAAATGCGTATGCGAATCACAAAAGGCAGGAAGAACCATTTTACCATCGGCATCAATAATCTCAAGGTTACTCCAATCGGTGATTCCGTGCAGGTTTTGCATTTCACCAAAATCAACAATCCGATCATTTTCAATAGCAACGTAAGCATCATTAATGATGTTAACTTCATCCATTTCCGAACCAGCAATCCAGTTCTTTGAATGGTTATCTACAAATGCTAATGCTTTTATGTTCTTGATTAATACTTTGTTGGGTCTATTATTTGAAGTCATGAATTGGATGTTTTTCTTTTTGCAAACATGTGAAATCAACTACTTTTATCCCAATAAATAACTAGCTATGAAAATTAAACTCACTTTAATTGCCCTTTTTATGGCAATTTCAGGGCTAATTCAAGCCCAAGAATTAATGAATTACACCGAAATTCAAGCTCTATTACCCGATGAAGTAAATGGGTTTAAAGGTGATGGAGACAAAGACGGCTCTACCATGAAAATGCAAGGCATGAATTTTTCACAAGCTTCATGGACTTACGTAAAGGGGAATAAGTCGATGGATGTTATGATCTTTGATTATACAGGTTCAGAATCAATGTACAATCAGGCTTTTGGAATGTATCAATCTGGAATGGAATATGAATCAGACGATGAGGTAGTCAAATCAATTCAATATGAAGGTAATCCTGGTTGGTACAGCTATCAAAAGAAAGATAACGATGCAAGTTATGTGTTCTCAATTAACGAGCGTTTTATCGTAATGGTAGATGGAGAAAACATCGATTCAATCAGTGAAATTGAAGAGTTTATCGGCCAATTGCCATTGGAAAAATTGAAATAAGTAATTAAGAATGGGCTAAAACCTGTCTTGTTAAAGGCAGGTTTTTTTATGCCTTGTTTTCAAGTTCTATTTTCAATTTAGCCACTTGTTCTCTGGTAAAAGCAGCAAATTCATCAACTCCATTTGGCCCAAATTGTTTGGGATCAATTGGTTGTCCGATATTTACTTTTACGTGAGTTGGATGAATTTCAAATTTACCAGTTGGTATAGCTTTTTCTGTACCTAAAATCGCGATGGGAACGATAGTAACGTTGGCTTGAGATGCCAAAACAAATGAACCGCGCTTAAAGAGTCCCATTTTACCTGTTTTAGATCGAGTTCCCTCTGGAAATGACAAAATATTTTTCCCTCTTTTTATCTGTTCACCAGCTTCTATCAAGCTTTTCTTAGCCTTTTCAGGATGTTTACGATCGATGAAAATCATCCCCACCAACCACATATACCAGCCCATAAAAGGGATTTTCTTCAATTCGATTTTTGAGATAAAAAACAATCCAACAGGAAGCGCTTTGAATAAAATAGGAATATCAAAGTTCGATTGGTGGTTACTTACATAAATCCGAGCTTCAGATGAATCTAAATTTTCTTCACCATGAACTTCTAACGTAACTCCACAAGTAAGCATCAACAGGGTACTCCATACTTGAGAAGCATAGTAAAGCGCCTTGTTCTGACCAAGCGGGAGCAATATTGTTCCTAAAGTTGCACTAATAGCAGTATGCACTCCAATTAACGCAATTTGCAGATAATCAATTATTTTATTCATTGTCTCTTTAAAAAATCCCGAAAAGATACAGCCAATTCAGTATTTTTGAATGCACAAACGTAAATACAAGGCGGTTTAGTTGATGAGTATTGCACTATGAAATTTGCAGTTGTAGACGTTGAAACAACCGGAGGGAATCCCAAAAGCGCTTCACTCACCGAAATAGGTGTGGTTATCATTGAAGATGGAAATATAACTAATTATTATCAATCATTGGTTAAACCCCATCATTCGATACCTCCACAAATTGAATCATTGACAGGTATTTCCAATGAGATGGTTCAAGATGCTCCTTCATTTGAATCGCTGCTTCCAAGTTTACAAGAATTGTTTGAAGATGCTGTTTTTGTAGCTCACCATGTTTTATTCGATTATCGTTTTGTAAAAGAAGCTTTTAAGCGTGTTGGAGTTGATTATAATGCATCAAAACGTTTATGTACAGTTCGTTATAGTAGATTGTTATTTCCCGATTTAAAAAGTTATTCGCTGCGTTCATTGTGCCAATTCTTTAAAGTTGATAATGATCAACCTCATAGAGCTTTAAGCGATGCTAAAGCAACAGCCGAAATTCTCATGAAATTGTTGGATAAAGATGAAAAGCAACAGTTTCAGCAGTTTTTCAAGCAGCGCTCTTCTGTTTTGAATTTGCCACCATGGATGTCAAAATCTGATGTGAATGAATTACCCAAATCTCCTGGAGTATATCGTTTTTATGATGCTAAAGGCAAACTGATTTACGTAGGGAAGGCTAAGAATTTACGTAATCGGGTTAAGAGTCATTTCTCGGGTGAATCATCTCGAGTAGGAGCTTTATTAGTGGCTAAAAGTGCTAGTATGGATGTTGAACTTACGGGTTCGGAGTTGATGGCTGGTTTGTTGGAAGATCATGAAATTAGGCATTTTTGGCCTCGATTAAACAGCGCTCAAAAGCAAAATGCCATTCCATACCATATTGTGCATTACCAAGATCATGAGGGAGCTCACCGATTAGGAATATACAGAAAGCGCGTTTGTTTGAATAGCTTGAAGCAGTTTTACACGCTTTATGGTGCAAGAGATTGGTTAATCAGACAAGTAGAAGAATATCAACTGATTGGAGAAAAGTGTCATGTTTCTGCATGGAGTGAAGCTGAAGAATTGACAATAGCCAAACACAACTCAAACATGGAATCGTTTCTCAAAGAGTTGGGAGAACTGCAACAATCTTTTGTGATGTTATTGAAGGGTAGAGAAGAGGGAGAGACTGGTTTTGTTTGGATTCATGATGATGTATACAAAGGAACGGGGTTTATCTCATCAGATGAAACCATTGAAAAACCTGAGGATTTAGAGCCTTTTGTTACCGTTCGAAAATCCAGTCCAACGGTTTGGTCATTACTAGAAAACTACCGAGCTAAGAACAAGTACCTGCAATTACTAGAATTATAAAACTTGTTCTTTAAAAATACGATCCAACGTTTCGTCTAAATCATCTGAATAACCGATGTGTGGACGAGAAGTTTGAATAGATGAACTTTTAACGGCCGTTAACCACCTAAAACGATCAGCTTTATCCCATTCAGAAACTTTACCAGATTGTTTGTCTCCTGCACAGATGTGGTCAAATGCTTCAATGTTTTTACGCACATCTTCAATCGGTAAATCACCTAAAAACGGAACAAGCTTTTGTTCGTTAAGCGTGTATTTAGCTTTTAGATATCGCGCACGTTTGCAATAAACAATGACACCAATGTTTTGAAATTCCTCACGCTCAACACGAGGAACCACACGGATTACAGCAAACTCATACAAGTACTTTCCTGGCATTTTCCGCTTCTTTTAAAAATACACCTGAGTGAGCTAATCGTCTGCTCAAAAATTGAAAATAAACTTCGCGAATTTCTTCAGGAGTGGAATCCACATCATCCCAATGCAGCCAATCTTCAGGAATTAGGTTAACCAGTTCTTTCAAGAATTCATCATTTAAAATAGAAGTGAACTGATTGTGGGCTTCGGTTAGTTTAGATGCTTGAGGTAACAAAACATGCTCTTTCACAAATTGAAATGGACTGATGGCGTGTTTCTCCCAATTATCCCAACTATGGTGAAAAAAGAGTGTGGCACCATGATCAATAAGCCAAAGCTCTTTGTGCCACATCAGCATATTGGTGTTTTTTACTGTTCTATCGATGTTGGTTAAATACGAATCTAACCAAACTACTTTAGAGGCTAAAAGAGAATCTAATTGATACGCTGCAGGATCATATGTAATGGCACCAGAAAGAAAATGAAGCCCCAAGTTCAAACCTTGGCTAGCTTTCAATAAATCTTGAATCTCCTCATCGCCTTCACTTCTTCCAAAAGCTTCATCGAGTTCAGCAAAAACCAATTCTGGAACAAGAAATCCCAATTTACGAGCAATTTCTCCACCAATTAATTCAGCAATTAAAGCTTTTACTCCGTGGCCAGCACCTCTAAATTTGAGTACATATTTGAGTTCATCATCAGCTTCAGCTAAAGCAGGAAGAGAACCTCCCTCGCGAAGAGGCATCATGTACCGGGTAACATTAACAGTTCTTAGTTCCATGTTGGAATTTCAATAATTGCAAAGTAAAGAATAACGTGTAATTGAAAGGGAAGTTCAAGCCTTATTAAGACTTGATTTTTTGCTCATTTGGAGCTTTTACTTCGGCTTGATAAGTTGTTTTGATGATCTTACTCTGCACAAAAGGAATCGCTAGTATCAAGAGAATCAAAATGCGATAGTATGGAGATCTAGTCCACTCAAAAGCAATGATATCTTCTTCTCGGTTATCAGCAAATAACATCACAAGCATGATTGAAATGTAAGCTGTCCAAAAAATCCAGTTCCATAAATCGTTAACAAGAGCAACTCCAAAAATGTACCCCATAGAAATGCCTAGTAAGATACCAGCCATGTTGCGCGTTGATTTCCAAAAGGTAAGTAGAATTCCAGTTGGTAAAACTCCAACCAAAGCAGCGTCTGCATAAATCCACTGAAAGTTACCCGAAACAGGCAACTGGCCTTGCCAACTGGCGGCTATTAAAACCACTCCAACAGCCAAACGCATTACATGAAGCATGTTTTCGAAAGGCAAGTATTTGTAAAAATAATATGGATAAAGAAGCATTACTAGAAGCTGTACAATCCAAATGGAATTGAGCCAAGGACATGAAATACCTAGAGCCATTTGAGTTCCTAATCCAACTAACATCAAAATAGGGACGATGAACCATTTTCGGTTAACCAAGTAAATAGACGCCAATGCACTTAATGCAAGTGATGATATAATAGCAGGGTTGTAATATGATTCGAGGAGTTGATAATTAAAATCAGCTGTAAATACAAGGTAAAATACATTCCAACATATCACTGAAATGGATAACCAAGATTGCAAAAGTCTTATTCTGTAGAGTACTCCCAAACCTATATTTAATGGTTATTTTATCAAATTTATTTGTTTTAAATAACTGTATAAGTGTAGCTACCTATAAATATTCACGATGGAATATTAATTAAGTTGTGAGTTATCAATAATTCTGCCTTTGAAACCCAACTCCAAATGATTTTCTTTGTGGCACTTAATTCAACAGCAGATGTACGCTTTAATCAAACCATTTTTGTTTTCCATGCAGCCTGAAAAGGCTCACCATTTCACAACTGGGTTCTTGCACAAGGTGTTAGCCTTTCCAGGGATGAAAAGCCTTTTTAGATCTATGTATGTGGTGGAAGATAAGCGATTAGAACGCGAAGTCTTCGGTTTGAAGTTCAAAAATCCTGTTGGTTTGGCGGCTGGTTTTGATAAGAATGCAACGCTTTACAACGATTTCCAATACTTAGGATTTGGGTTTATTGAAATTGGTACTGTAACTCCTAAAGGTCAACCTGGAAATCCTCAGCCAAGAATGTTTCGCTTGGTTTCTGATGAAGCTTTAATCAACAGAATGGGATTCAACAATGAAGGAGTTGAAGAAGCTATTTCGCAGTTGAAAAAGAAGAATACAGATTTGATTATTGGTGGAAATATTGGTAAGAATAAGGTTACTCCAAACGATCAAGCGGTTAATGATTATGAATTGTGTTTTGAGGCATTATTCCCTTATGTAGATTACTTCGTGGTGAATGTAAGTTCACCAAACACACCTAATTTACGTGAGTTGCAAGACAAAGAACCATTAACTCAGTTGTTAACGCATCTGCAAAAACTCAACCAACAGAAAGAACAAACAAAACCAATCTTATTGAAGATTGCACCCGATTTAACGGATAGCCAATTGGATGATATCATTGCGATTGTACAAGATGCTGGAATTGCTGGAGTAATTGCGACTAACACTACTATTTCAAGAGATAATCTTTCTTCTCCTGAAGAACTCAAATCTGAAATGGGTGGATTGAGTGGAAAGCCTTTGAAAGAGAGATCTACTGAAGTAATCCGTTACTTACATACCAAATCGAATGGCGCATTTCCAATTATTGGTGTGGGTGGAATTCAAAGTGCAGACGATGCAATAGAGAAGCTTGAAGCAGGTGCATCGCTTATTCAAGTATATACAGGATTCATTTATCAAGGACCGTCATTGTTGAAGGAGATCAACCAAAGATTACTGCAATCTTGATAGCAAATTGCTACATTCGCAGCAAATCAAACCTCCCAATTGATGCAAATTATTGAATGCCCACGCGATGCCATGCAAGGTATCCATGAGTTTATCGATACACCAACCAAAACAGCTTATATCAATAAGTTACTTCAAGTTGGTTTTCATTCGATAGATTTCGGAAGCTTTGTTTCTCCTAAAGCTATTCCGCAAATGCGAGATACCGTTAAGGTGCTTAACGGACTTGATTTATCTGAAACAACAAGCAAGTTATTGGCTATTGTAGGTAATTTGAGAGGAGCAGAGCGAGCTGCATCTTTTGATGAAATTACTTATTTAGGTTTTCCGTTTTCTATATCTGATACGTTTCAACAACGAAACATCAACAGTACCATTGAAGATTCATTCAAGCGTGCTGATCAAATTAGAAATTTAGCAGAGCAAAAAGGCAAAGAAATGGTGATGTACATTTCTATGGCTTTTGGAAATCCTTACGGAGATCCTTGGAACAAAGACATTGTGATTGAATGGTCGCACAAACTGCATGAGGAATTAGACGTAAAAATCATCAGTTTGAGTGATACCATTGGTGTAGCAACTCCAGACTCAATCTCATATCTGTTCTCAGCATTGATTCCAGCTTTACCACAGGTTTTATTTGGCGCACACCTACATACAACACCCGATACTTGGGAAGAAAAAGTGGAAGCAGCTTATAAAAATGGTTGTGAACGCTTTGATGGAGCAATTAGAGGTTTAGGTGGTTGCCCAATGGCTAAAGATGATTTAACAGGCAATATGCCAACTGAAAACTTAATTCACTACTTCAATAAAAATGAAGTGGAATTAGGTTTGAATCAAGATGCCTTTTTTGAGGCTGTACAGCACAGCCAAGGAGTGTTTCCGGTGTAATTACTTAATTGGAACTTCAATCATTTTCTCATCACCCAAGTAGCCAACTAAAACATCACCAATTTGAACTGGGCCAACGCCTGCAGGAGTTCCTGTATAAATTAAATCACCAGTTTTTAAGGTTACGTATTTAGAAATGTGAGCAATTAACTGATCAAAGGGGAAGAGCATTAATGAAGTGTCTCCTTGTTGAACAAGTTCACCATTTTTTTCTAATTGGAATGATAACTTGCTAAGATCGCCCAACGTTTCTTTGTCTACAAATTGACCTAATGGAGCACTGCCATCGAAAGCTTTTGCTTTTTCCCAAGGTAGGCCTTTTTCTTTGCAAACTCGTTGAACATCGCGAGCTGTAAAGTCAATACCTAAACCAATTTGTTGGTAGTATTTGTGTGCGAATTTTTCTTCAATGTGTTTACCAACCTTAGAAATCTTGAGAACGATTTCAAGTTCGTGATGAACTTCATTGGTGAATTCAGGAATATAAAATGGATTACCTTCTTGCAATAAAGCTGTATCTGGTTTCATGAAGAACAGTGGTTCTTCAGGAATATCGTTGTTCAATTCTTTGGCGTGATCAGCGTAGTTTCTTCCAATGCAGATAATCTTCATATTCGCTTATTTCATGGAGTGTTTGATGTGTTTCAATACCGCTTTAGTTGATTGGGCAAAATCGCCATTCATCATCCAGCCATAATAAGAAGGCTCTTGTTGCAGTACATCAGTCACTAATTTCCCTTTGTGTTTACCAAAATTGAAAACGATTTGTTTTTTACCGTTGTACGCAAATCGTCCAGCCAAATCAGCATGATTGCCTCTTCGTGAGAAATCATGTAGGAAATCAACATCATTTTTTAGTTCAGAGTATCTCTCTAATTGAGCTAAAAGAACCTCATAAGTAGCTTCGATATCTGCTGCAGCACTATGCGCGTTTTCAAGTGATTTACCACAATAGAATTGATAAGCAGCAGCAAGTGTTCTTTGCTCCATTTTGTGGAAGATGTTTTGAACATCAACCCATTTTCTGCTTAAAACATCAAATTCTAAATCAACGCGATAGAACTCCTCAACCAACATTGGAATATCGAATTTATTGGAATTGTATCCAGCTAAATCACAGTCGCGTAAAAACAAGAATAATACGGGAGCTAATTCTGAAAAAGTAGGTTCGTTTGCAACATCCTCATCGCTGATCCCATGAATTGCAGTTACTTCTGCTGGAATTGGCATTTCAGGATTCACACGATGTGTTCGCATTTCCTTTTTTCCATCTGGAGTAACTTTTAATATGGCAATTTCTACAATTCGATCTGTACCAATAGTGATTCCTGTTGTTTCAAGATCAAAAAATGCGATGGGTCTTTCGAGTTTTAGTTGCATGTCGCGAAAATAAAAAACTCCTGCCCGTTGCCGAGCAGGAGTTCATTTAAAATGAAATAGAAATGGTATTATTCTTCTGTAGTTGTTTCTTCAGGTATGATTACTTCGATTTCAACCCTTCTGTTTTTCTCAGCTTGGTCTTCTAAGTAATTTCCAGCTTCGTCATAATCAGCAACCAACGGTTGTTCTTCACCGAAGTACTTGATTGTGATCTTGCTTTTATCAACACCTTTAGCTTGAAGTACTTTTGATACTGAATTAGCTCTTCTTTTAGACAACGCTTTGTTGTACCAAGATGGACCTTTAGTATCTGTATGACCATTCAACACAATGGTAACTTCTTCAAACTTATTCATGTAGCTAGCAACATTCTCAAGAATGGCGTCAGCTGTACCTGCAACTTCATCGCTATCAAATCCGAAACGAACATCTTTAAACTGACCAGCAGCCAATAGAATAGGAGATTCGATTGCAATTTCGTTGGTTTCTTTGGTTGGTTTCAAACGGTGATCATCAGGTAAACCCGCTATAAATGCAGCAGGAGTTTGATCTTCTCTGTAACGATCAATCTCGTAGAATGCGTTTTGCATGCTAGAGGCTTGAGCAACAGGAACACCATCTTTATTTTCTTTCATGTCGATAGCTAACTCTTGGTATAAGTCATACTCTTTACACTGTACAGGAACAGTGAAAGCAAAGTACTCATTCAAGTAGTTGTTAGCTGCAACTTCTACGATGTATGCATTTCCTGGTTGAACTTTTAAAGAGTATTCACCTTTAGCATTGGTTTGAATAGTTTCAAGTTTGTTGCTATCAGCATCTCTTAAGTAAAGTGTAGCTTTTTCAAGTGGACTGCCAGAAGCCAATAAAACACCGTTGATGTTTGTATTAGGAACATCTAAACAAGTCCAAACTCTGTAAATGTCAAAACTACCAGTTGTTCCTTTTCTATCAGAAGCTAGATAAACTGTTTCACCAGATTTATCTACCATACTGAAATGGATGTCATTTGCTGGTGAGTTAATAGGCATTCCCATGTTTACTGGGGTAGACCAAGAGTCGCCCGATTTTGTTGCCTTAAAGATATCATGTCCACCCATAGCATCGTGACCTTGTGAACTGAAGTAGAAATTACCATCAGGACCGATGTAAGGAGAATCTTCATCATAAGGTGTATTGATTCCTTCCATGTTAGCCCATGGAGTCCAAGAATCACCCTCTTTCTTTGAGATGTAAATATCTAAACCACCAACACCTTCAAAGAAGTCAGTAACTACAAATCTGGTGTTACCGTCTGCAGATTGGTAGATAGCAGTAATATCATCAGCTGTAAGATCTTTCTTATCAACGTTTAATGCTGTTGGAGCTGCTGTATCAACAGACTCGTACAAATCACCTTGGCGATATAGCACAAACTTTTTGTTGTTTGTGTTTTTCTGTATTGTTGTGCTGGGGATCTTGTTTTACAGTTTTGTTGTGCATTTTCCGTTGAACTTTTTAAACGATTTTTGTGTTTGCCTGACTGACTGAATGGTATTTGCTCGAAACTTTTTGATGTTGTTGTTTTTCTGTCTTGTTGTGCTGGGGCTCGTTTTTTACAGTTTTTTTGTGATGTTTTGTGTGATTTTTGTGCATTTTGGTGTCATTTTGGTACCCTTTTGGTGTCTGTTGGAGTCTTTTGACGACCGTGGGGCTCCCCAGGGCACCCGTTAAGGCGCCATGTCGAAAAAGTGACGAAAATGTTGGTTCGTTGACCGCCTTTTGGCGTCCCCTTGGGGTCCCTTTGGGGAGCATTTTTCGGTATTTTTGGTATTTTTTCGATTTTTTTCTGTACATTTCGCTGCATCGCTTTTTTTGAGG
>CAJWSQ010000078.1 GCA_913045895.1 uncultured Flavobacteriales bacterium
GAAGAAAATGGTAGCGTTGAGCTCTCGCCCTATTGCGTTGGTAAATGAACATGTTACTGATAGTGGTGTTAGACGATTGTTATTTGACGCTGGTGATGACATTGATGATCTAATGGATTTGTGCGATGCGGATGTAACTACCAAAAATCCAGCACGTATGAAACGTTATCTGGATAACTTTAAGGTTGTTCGTCAGAAACTCAAAGAAGTTGAAGAAAAAGATCACGTTCGTCAGTTTCAACCACCTATTGATGGAAATGAAATATGTGAGATCTTTGGTATTAAACCAGGAAGAGAAATTGGTGAGTTAAAAAAAGCCATTAAAGAAGCTATCTTAGATGGAGAAATTAGCAACAACCGAACTGAAGCCTGGGAATTTTTAATCACCAAAGCCCTCGAATTAGACTTAAAACCGGTTAAACAACCGCAGATATAACACAAGATTAGTAGCTCATGAGCCAAGATATTTACACTTTCAGAGTATTAGTTGATACAGCTGAAGAAGAAGATGTATTTAGAGACATTTCTATTGCAGCAACAGATACTTTTGAATCACTTCACCTTTGTATTCAAGAGGTTTTTGAATTCGATAATTCTCAAATGGCCTCATTTTACATGAGTGATGCAGACTGGGAAAGAGGTCAAGAGGTTGCTTTAATGGATGTTGCTACCGGCTCTGAAGCCATTCCGTTGATGGCTAACACACCGTTGAATAAGTACTTCAACAAGACCCAAAAAAGAGCACTTTATGTGTTTGATTTCTTGGTAATGTGGACATTCTTTGTTGAACTGGTTAGTATTGACAAAGCGGCTGATGATGTAACCTATCCTGTTGTTATTTTAGAGGTTGGCGAATCACCAGATCAATTTTCTAAAGAACCTGAAGATTTATTTGGCGCTATGAATGCCGTTCCTGATGGCGATTCTGAAGATGAAGATCTAGATGATGACTACAACATAGATGAAGAATACTATTAATCATCTATGAATGATCTGAAGAAAATTTGGGTAGTTACTGGTCCAACAGCGGTGGGAAAAACCAATCTCACCGTTCAATTGGCTAAAAAACTGGGAGCTCCCATTGTTTCTTGCGATTCTAGACAGTTTTACAAAGAGTTATCAATAGGAACAGCCAAACCAACTCCAGAAGAAATGGATGGCGTTCCACACTATTTTATCGATTCCCATTCTCTAAATGAGCCGCTAACGGCCGGAACCTATGAAACAGAAGCTGTTGAGCTAATTGATGAGCTTTTAACTCAATTTCCAACTGTAATTGTAACGGGTGGATCTGGTTTATACTTGCAAGCACTTTTGTTCGGAATAGAAGAAAAACCAGAAGTTCCTGAATCCATTTCTAAGACGCTTCAATTGCGTTTTGAGCAAGAAGGATTAGAGGAACTTGCTGAAGAACTGAAAGAGCTTGATCCTGTTTACTACGAGCAGGCCGATGTGCAAAACAGCCGCAGAGTTATCAGGGCCTTAGAGGTTATCAAAGCAACTGGAAAACCATTTAGCAGCTTTCAAAAAGGAGAACCTAAAGCTAGAAATTGGGAAGCTGATATTTTCATTCTTAACCGAGAACGAGAGGAACTTTACAATAGAATTAACCAACGAATTGACATCATGATGCATGATGGACTTCTCCAAGAAGTTGAATCTGTTCTTCCCTATCGAAAGCTTCCTGTTATGAATACCGTTGGCTACCAAGAATTCTTCGATTATTTTGACGATAACACCGATCTAGGAACTTGTGTTGAGCTTGTGAAACGCAACTCTAGACGATATGCTAAACGCCAACTCACTTGGTTTAGACGATTAGAAAACGCTAACTGGATTCACCCTGAGGAATTTTATACGAAATTCATCGTTTAAACCTCAGCAACTTATTGGCATCATAAATGTTATAAGTTGATTTTGAAACTCGTTCAAGACAAGAAACATGAAAAAAGTATTCATTCTATCCGCACTTATCATATCCACCTACTCCATTCAAGCACAATCTTTTGGAAAAGCTTTAAAGTCAGTTTCAGACAAAGTTTCTGGTGAAAACAAAAGCGGCTTGAGCAACTCCGAAATAGTTGACGGACTTAAAGAAGCTTTAGAGATTGGAGCTGAAAAAGCAGTAACATCAGCATCTGCTGTAGATGGATTCAATAAAAATCCAAAAATCTACATTCCCTTTCCTGAAGAAGCTGAAGCTGTAAAAAGTGCTGCAGTAAAATTGGGACAATCAGAAAAGGTTGAAGTGTTTGAAGAAAAGATGAATCGTGCAGCTGAGCAGGCAACTAAAGAAGCTACATCTATTTTAGTAAACGCCATCACAAGTATGTCTGTGCAAGATGGCTACAACATTTTAAGAGGAGATGATAATGCTGCTACAAAGTATTTAAAATCGACCTCAGAAGAAGAACTTAAGGCTAAATTTCAACCCATCGTAAACAAGGCTATTGCTGATGTTGACTTGATGAAATATTGGGAACCATTAGCTAAAGCCTATAACACTACCAGCAGGTTTACTGGTAAATCAGCAGTTGATCCAGATTTAGAAGCTTATGTTACCCAAAAAGCCATTGATGGTTTATTTGTTTTGATTGCAGAACAAGAAGCTAAAATCAGAAACAACCCTGCTGAACAAGTAACAGATACTTTGAAGAAAGTATTCGGTCAATAGATTACTAAAAATTCTTAAAAGATTTAGAGATTTTGGTTTATGGTTTTTTTGATGGGTATATTTGACAATATCCCTCAAAATCAATGTGATGCTCAAAATTTTAACTTTCCTTTCAGCATTCGTCCCTTTAATGTGTCTTGGACAAACCAACCAAGGCTCACAAATTAAAGAAACTGATGCTCTTCGTTTTAGCATACCTCATCCAAAAGGTAAAATCGAATTCATCAAACTTGGGCTGGATACAACTATTCAAAAACCAACTATTCTATTTCTTCAAGGTTCTTTACCTGTTCCGCTAGTTTTCGATTTAGAAACGAGAAAGCATATCCACATCCCTTTTTCTTACGATTCTTTATCAAAGCACTTTCACATCATAGAAATATCTATGCCTCACACACCTTTGATTGTGTCGATAGATCAAGTAAACTCAAAATATTGCTACATAACAGATACCACAAATGAACATGCTTATGATACAAACTACATCCGAGATAATGTGCTTGATGTTTATGTAGATAGAGCATCTTCCGTGATCGAGTTCTTGACTCAAAAAACTTGGATAGATTCTAATAGCATTCACGTAATAGGACATTCACAAGGTTCTAAAGTAGGCGCTGTATTAGCTTCTGAATCAAATCAAATTGCATCTGTTTCTTTATTGGGATTTAACCCATACGGCAGATACGATCAATTCATTCGGGCTGAAAGGCAAAAGCTACAAGACGAGCTTATCACACCGGAAGAATACCTGACAAATATTGATGAACTATACGACCGATGGCAATCTATCTGTAATACGCCCAATGATGTGAACCTAGAGCATCACACATGGGTCTCTTTTTCTAAAAACTACCTACCCTATCTTCTGCAAATTGATGTTCCCATTTTTGTTGGATATGGAACTAAAGACATCATTTCTGATAACTGCGATTTGTTACCCATAGATTTTATCTCAGCCGGAAAATCAAATCTAACTGTTAAACCTTATTTCGGATTAGATCATAGCTTTTATCAAATTGTAGATGGTAAACCAGATCATCGAAATGGTGCTCATTTTGGAGATGTGGTCAACGACATTACTAACTGGATAGATACTCAATAAAAAAAGCCTACAAGGAAATCCTTGCAGGCTTCATCATTCAAAGAAAACGCTCTTATTGCACGTTTAAAACAAAATATAATTGGATATCTGAATCTCCGTCTTGTGCAGAACTAGAACCACTTTTAATATCAGGTTGATGCTGAAGTCTTACTTCAAAAGTTCCACCCAACAACTCAGTTGAAGCTGTTGTCCAAGTTGTAGATAACCCAATTGGATTTCCATTTACATCGTAATCGTTGTATACCAAAGGATCACCTGCATTATCAATGTTTCCATCTCCTGAAGGGTTAGAGAAAGCACCTTCAGTAAAGCTGAAAAAGAATTGATGTTCATGTCCTTCTTCAACTATTTCTTCAGTAATGTCTTCGCCTGGAGTTTCCAAGTTATTCATCACTTCCATAGTCATGATATAGGTTTTAGATGTGTCTAAATTAATATCTCCTAATACTTGTAACTCCTGAACACCAGGACCATCAGGGTCTTGTGCACTTGCTGTAACTACATCAGTAGAATCAGCAGTATTGGTAAACACTAAAGTGACATCAGTTATCACTTCTTCTTCATTTTCAACTGCTGGTACATCATCGTCATCATCATTATTACATGATGTTATAGCTAGTCCTGAAAGCAGTAAAAAGTAGAGGCTGAACTTTTGTAGTTTGAATAAATTTTTCATGATTTTGATTGAATTGTATAGTTAATTGTGAATAGAAAATTTCTTCCGGGGTTGTCAGCGAAATACCTCATCTGATTCAAATAATCTCGATAAGATGTGTTGAATAAATTTTGAACGGTAAAACCAAATTGAAAGTCAGTGAGCTTGAAATTTATGCCCAAATCCACCAAGAAGTATCCATCAGGAGCATCCTTAAAATCAAAAATTTCAGAGTCTGGATTAACGGCAACAGTACCATCTATAATATTACTTGGAGAAATGGTTCTAGGTGCTTGAAATTGTTGAAAGGTGTAACTCGGCTTTACGAAGAGTTTCGTTTCCTTAAACTTCCATAAATCAGGTGCTTTGTAACTCAGTTTGTAGCTTGTTTTAATTGGTGGTTGGTTAATTAAAGGCTCATCATCTTGAATGTTTTCAGACCATAAATAACTGAATCCAAATGTTCCATTTAATGCTTTGGTCCACTTCTTCTTCCAGGTTACATCTGCTCCAATAAAAGCTGCATCGGTTTGGTCAACAATAAAAACAGGCATCGGACCTCTTACCGTTCCATAAACTCCTATCGGTCTGCTGTAAATGTAATTTTGAATGAGATGTGCATAAGCAGTAACCGTTAAATCATGTGTGCCTTTTTGCCTATTCCATTCATTAATCCATTTAAATCCGTTTTCAGAGGTTACATTGCTTTCATCCAGTTCAATTACTCTATCGGTACTCAGGTTTCCATTATCATCGGTGTAATACCTCAACAAACCGTAAGTGGTTTTAAACCCGTGTTGACCGAAACTGTACAATTCTGCCATGTTTGGAGTTCGCCAAGCCGTACCGAAATTCGATCTAAATGTGCTGTAATCTGTTAAAATTCGAATCCAACCGATTGATGCCGTTACGTTGGTAAACTCGTAACTATCGGTATATAAATCTTGATTGGTTTCTCTACCTCTTACATTGTTGTTTTCGTAATCAATTCGAGTTCCTATTTCAAATGTGTTTTGACCAACAAAAAGCTTTTCGATAATGAATCCACTATACCTTAACGTGTTGTAATTGGGAATAAAAGGAGTTGTTCCTGTACCTGGGTTATTGTCGTTGTTTTGAGTGAATAGGTTCACGCCCATTTCACCGTGAAACTCTTTCCATTCGGGGTGATTCCATTCCAATTGATAATCACTTGTTGCTAAGTTTAGATCAATTATTGGTCTATCGGCATTTCGTCTAACATCATATTCTTGTCGCGAATTAAACTGCTGCCCAACTCTGAATGTCCACTTACCAAAACTCGAAAACCAGTTGACTTCCGCTTTTCCTAAATGGTGTTGTGTTAATTGATTGGGCTCATTGATATCATATGAAAAAGAACGAATAAACAAAGGTTCGTCAGACTCGATAGACTGAGCAAATAAGTTTCCACTTTCAGCAACAGAAGACCGTAACAATGCTAAGTTTTGATTGATATAACTGTAGTAAAGCTTTACGTTTATTTGCTTGAATTTATATCGAATACCAGCGTTAAAAGTCTGTTCCTCTTTGCCTGAATTGGTGAGCGAATAATCTGGAGCATGTCTATCTCCAGTTCTTGCGTATTTCCCACCAACCGAATAACTCAAATTCTTAAGTCCGTGACTCACTTGAGCTGAACCAAAATATCCTCTTCCATTGGTTTCGTATCCTGAGCCTAATTTCACTTGAAAAGTTTCATTAAAATACATTGGATTTCCTTCAACCACCACGGCACCACCCAAAGCTTCAGGGCCATATCGGACTCCAGCCGAACCCTTAACCACAGTAATATTGTTGGCTGATAAAACATCAATTTCAGGAGCATGATCACTACTCCAATTTTGGAATCCGTGCTTCAACCCATTATTTAAAATCAATACCCTATTTCCGTATAAACCATGAATAACTGGGATTTGTACATTGCTTCCTGTTGATGCCATATTAACGCCATCAACATCAGAAATAGCAGCTGCCAATGACTGAGTTGGAATCTCATTAAACTGTTTAATGTTTAAAGTTGATTGAGATATTGATTCCGTTCCCTGTTCCTTATTCTTTTGAACACTAATGGTAACCTCATTCAACTGCTCTACACTTTGCTTCAAGTAAAAGTGAGCATGTTCTGCTTCGGTATGCTGATGTTCTGTAGCACCTGAATATCCGATACATGAAATGATTAAGGTATACTCATCTGAACACAACCCTTTAATGGTAAAAGTACCATCAGCTGTAGAAACTGCGCCTTTATTCTCACCCTGAACTTTAACCTGAGCAAACGGAATTGGCTCTTTTGTTTCAGAATCTAAAACAACCCCACTCAATTGGTGGTTACATGTATCATTTACTTGCTGAGCCTGAACTTGCAAGCCAGTAAGCAAAACAACAAAAGCTAGGTATCGAATTATTCTTTCCACTCTAAATGCAACAATGTTGCAAAAGTAATTGCAAAAATCACAAATGCAATCAAATTGCATTTAAAATGTTTTGAAAGTAAAATAAAGTGGTGAATGACTAATTCTTCCGATTATTGCAGCGCGAAAGGAAAGAGTAGATGAACTTAAACAAAGTTGAAGACGATTTAGAATTTAAAAAAGTAAAAAGCATGGCAGCTGAATACTGCCATACAGAGAGTGGTATGCAGTATTGCATGCAATTATCGCCTTCAACCAACGAAGAAGTTTTACTGTTTGATTTACACTGTGTGAAGGAATACACAGAATCATTCAAAAACCTTTCCATACCTGGTTTTCAGGCTGAGGAAATACAGCTTGAAATTGCTCGACTTAAAATTCCAGGATCTGTTCTTGAAGCTGAAGGAATACTCAACATATTATCTTTAAACAAAGGGATAAACTACCTCATTCAGTTTTTAGTAAAACAAGAAGAAATTTACCCTCACTTACTAAAACGATTAAATCACATTGAACCAACCAAAACGGTTATTGATTTAATTGAAGGGATATTTGATTCGCACGGTGAAGTAAAAAGCTCTGCCTCTCCCACTCTTTCTAGCATTCGCAGAAAAATGGGTGGTTTGCGTAAAGAAATTGAACGCAACTTTTTAGCCGAATTAGCCAAATACCGCAATGCTGGTATGTTGGATGATACGAAGGAAAGCTACATCAATGGCAGGCGAGTACTTACTGTTCCCTCAGAATTTAAAAGACGCGTTAAAGGAACCTTATTTGGCACATCAAACTCAGGTAAGCTTTCATACATTGAGCCTGCATCAAATGTGGCGCTAAACAATGAATTGGCTTATTTGCAGCAAGAAGAACGCGATGAAATCTATCGCATTTTAAAAGCTTTGTGTGATGACTTACGTGAGCACGTTGAGCAATTGGAATTGTGGCAAGTTGCACTTGTAGACTGGGACACCATTCAAGCTAGAGCTAAGCTAGCAAACCAAATGAATGCTACGTTTCCTACTTATCATAAAGAGCCAACTGTTGAGTTAATTGATGCCTACCACCCATTGTTGATGTTAGAAAACAAGGCATCATACACACCAACGCTTCCACAATCTATTCACTTGGATGGTGACAAGCGTATATTGGTTATTAGTGGTCCAAATGCTGGTGGTAAATCCATCACGTTAAAGACCATTGGTTTACTGCAAATCATGTTTCAGAGCGGAATGCTCATTCCTGCTCAACCACATAGTAAAGTAAGCTTGTTCAATCATATCTTAACAGATATTGGCGACAATCAAAGTATTGAAAATAAACTCAGTACATACAGCTATCGACTGCAAAACATGAAGCATTTCTTGGATGTGGCCGATTACAGAACGTTGTTTTTGATTGATGAATTTGGAACTGGTTCAGACCCTGAATTGGGTGGCGCTTTAGCTGAAGTTTTCTTTGAAGAATTGTATCACCGAGATAGCATTGGAGTAATTACTACACACTACGCTAATATCAAGATTTTAGCAGATCGATTGCCGCATGCGATTAATGCTTCGATGTTGTTCAACAAAGAAACACTTGAACCGTTATTCAAGCTTTCTATTGGTCAACCAGGAAGCAGTTTCACCTTTGAAGTAGCTGAAAAAAATAACATCCCTAAACACTTGATTGAAGACGCCAAACAACGTGTTGAATCTGGTAAGTTGAAGTTAGACGAATCAATTGCATCGTTGCATGAAGAAAAGAACAAACTCTCCGCTCAAATTCATGATTTAGCTGGTCAGCAACGTAAAATTGCAGAACAAGGAAGCGACTTTGATTTTAGAAGAGAGGAATATGAATTTAAGCTTTTAAGGCTTCAACAAACGCAACAAGAACACAACGACTATATCAATTACGGTAAACGCTTAAAAGAGCTTTTGGATAGCTACAACGGCAAGAACATCAAAAAGGTAATTGCTGAATTTGTAAAGCAGCTGAAAATAGAGTTCACCAAACGACAAACAGCCCCAAAACCACAAAAACCAAAACTGGCTCCTATTGAAAAACAAAAGTCGAAATTGGACTTATTGGTTAATCAACCGGTGAAACCGACCAAACCATTGGAAAAAGGAGATAAAGTAGTTATCGATCAAGGAGAAGAAGTTGGTATTGTTGACGAAATAAAAGGCAAAAAAGCGTTTGTAATATTCGGTAGTTTAAGAACTCAAGTTGACGTTAAGCGATTGAATCTTCCACAAAAGAAAAAGAAGCGTTGATTTATTCGTCAAATGGATTGAAGATAAACTCTTCATCTTTTGTCACGATTAACTTTCTCTTAACCCAAACACTTTCTACTCTAACCATCGCGATGTAAACACCTTCGTTAAAATCAGAAACGTTAAACCACTCAAAGTTTTGCCCTTGATAAATAGCTAGTGATTTGTGATAAATCTGAACACCTGCCAAATTGTATACATAAAGTTCTGCATCATTTGTGTAGTGGTCGTAATTAAACTCAAAAGCAGCTCTTGTAGAAGCAGGGTTTGGAAAAATCTGAACATCTTCTCCCCAATAATTACTTTCTCCAGGTATTGATGGTTCAAAAAGCTCTCCACCAATGATGTTAGTAAACCTCCCACACTGTCTTGTATCTAAAAACGTTGCGTTCATAGACCTGAGTATTTGATCTCTAATTTGTCTATCAAACTTCTCGTAAATTGCATGCCCCCCCCTAAGAGAATAGTAAATATTAATACACGCAGGATTTAACTTTAAATAGTTTTCATCATAAACTCTTCGTGCTTCATCAATAGATTTGCCGTGTTCGCTACAATACATAACTTCATACGGAACAGCAGGATCATTTACGGCATGAAAAAAATCAACATTAATATTCTTCTCACTATATGTTAAAAAGCGTAAGTCGCTTAACGTTCCACTGATGCTAAATACTGAAGTAATATCAACAGTATCCTCTCTTAAAATAGAAAGGGTTGTGCTATCTACACCTCCATTTCTTTCTATCAATTCAGGTCGGTTATCTATTAAGTCAACCTCGTCTGTAAAACCAAGATTTACTGATGTCACAGCTCCAGCACTAACTCCCATTACGTACACATGCTCTACTTCTTTTTCTAATACATTTTCTGTATAAGCTTTTAAAAATTTTAGAGAAGCTCTTGCGTCTTGATAAGCCATGTACCAAGCATCATCGTAATAAAATGTGGAGTCCTCATTTTTGTATTGCATCAAGTCACAACTTTCGGCAATATTGACATTGCCTTCGAATCCCAACCTGTAATTAATAGAAGCTGCGACCAAGCCATAACCCGAAAAGAACTTAGCATAGTTTGCCATTCCAGACTTATCTCCACCAACAAAAGAACCTCCATGTATCAGTAAAATGATGTCTGTAGTATTACAAGAAGAAGGAGGACTGTAAATATCCATCATTTGTCGTTCGATATTGTTTCCTGAATAGTCGACACCTCTCTCAACATGAATACTTGCTGGTTCATATAGTTGTATGCGATAAGGAGCATCGCATTGCGCATTTGAATTCTGGTAAAGACCTAAAAACAAACCGAGTAATGAACCAACAAACCTTTTATTCATCCGCTAAATTATATAAGTAACTAAACCTCAGAACCTAAAAAAAGTTTAAATAAAAATTACTGCTTCACTCCTTTTAAGCTCAAAGCAATTCGCTTTCTACCTGCATCAACAGAAATAACTTTAACCATTAAGTTTTGATCTAAGCTAACATATTCTGAAGGATCTGAAACGAAAGCATCTGCCATTTCACTAACGTGAATTAATCCATTTTCTTTGATTCCGATATTGACAAATGCTCCAAAATAGGTCACATTCGATACCACTCCAGGTAAAATCATGCCTTCGTGTAAATCAGCAATGGATTTCACATTTGGATCAAATTCAAACACTTTGGCTTTTTGTCTGGGATCTCTACCCGGTTTCAACAGCTCTTGCTTCACATCCGTTAAGGTTGGTAAACCAATTTGATCCGTTACATAAGCATTCAAATCGATGCTTTCTATGGCTTCTTTATTCCCAATCAATTCACTCAAACTCAATTGAACATCTTTGGCCATCTGTTTAACCAACGCATACGATTCGGGGTGAACGGCCGTATTATCCAACACATTCTTTGAGCCTGAAACACGAATAAAACCAGCAGCTTGTTCATAGACTTTTTGTCCTAATCCAGAAACTTTAAGCAATTCATTTCTACTGCTAAATCCGTTATTTTCTTTACGATAATCCACAATTTTTTGAGCCAACGTTGGTCCGATTCCAGAAATGTATTTCAATAGATACACACTTGCGGTATTCAACTGAACGCCTACTTGGTTTACCACCCACTCTACG
>CAJWSQ010000079.1 GCA_913045895.1 uncultured Flavobacteriales bacterium
TTCATTACCAACATCACCACACTCACTCAATGCAACCGACACCAAACACGAACATGAAATCATTCTTACTCGCGGTACAACTGAGGGTATCAATCTGGTTTCAAATGCGTTTGGTAGAAAATTTTTGAAGGCTGGAGATGAAGTGATTATCTCTCAAATGGAACACCATTCAAACATTGTCCCTTGGCAAATGATTTGCGAACAACAAGGTGCAGTTTTAAAGTATGTTCCAATCAGTGACGATGGCGAATTTCTCTTCGAAGAATATGAGAAACTGCTTTCCGAAAAAACCAAATTGGTTGCAGTAACTCACATATCCAATACATTAGGAACTGTAAATCCTGTAAAAGCAATCATTGAAAAAGCCCATGAATTTGGCGCTAAAGTTCTGGTTGATGGTGCACAGGCAGTTCCACACATGCGTGTAGATGTGCAAGATTTAGATTGTGATTTCTATGCTTTCTCATCACACAAAATGTACGGTCCAACAGGATTTGGAGCACTTTACGGAAAAGAAGCTTTGTTGAATGAAATGCCTCCATTTATGGGCGGTGGCGATATGATCAAAACCGTTACCATGGAGAAAACAACGTACAACGAGTTACCACATAAATTCGAAGCTGGAACGCCAAGTATTGCCGAAGGAATCGGAATGGCTGCTACTATTGAGTTTTTAAAGAATATTGATTTTGATGCTGCTATCCAACATGAAGAAGCGCTTCATGCTTACGCATCAGAAAAACTCAGCGCCATTGATGGTTTCCGTTTCATTGGAAATGCAAAACATAAAACAGGTGTTATCAGTTTCTTGATTGGCGACATTCACCCGTATGATATGGGTGTTTTACTCGATCAAATGGGTATTGCGGTTAGAACAGGACATCACTGTACCGAGCCAATTATGACTCGCTTCAACATTCCTGGAACAGTGAGAGCATCTTTTGCCATGTACAACACGTATGAAGAAGTAGATGCTTTGATTACCGGAGTTGAAAAAGCCAAACGCATGTTAAGCTAATGAGTACGATCAACGAAATACAAGACGAGATCATCGAAGAGTTCCAACTATTTGACGATTGGGAACAAAAATTCGAATACCTCATTGAATGTGGTAAAGAACTCGAAGCCATTGATGAAGCTTCTAAAACAGAAGAAAATCTGGTAAAAGGTTGTCAATCAAAAGTGTGGTTAACTGCCAAAGAAGATGGCAATAACTTGGAGTTTGATGCCGATTCAGATGCAATTATCAGCAAGGGAATTGTTGGTTTATTGATTCGTATTTTATCTGGACACCCCGCACAAGAAATAGCAGAAGCTGACCTCTATGCAATCGATCAAATTGGTTTAAAAGATCATTTATCACCTAATCGTGCCAACGGCTTGGCCAGCATGGTTAAGAAAATGAAAGTATACGCCTTGGCTTTTGCCGCAAAAGCCTAAAATCAAATCAGCTGCTCCAATGACAAAGAAAGAATTAGAAGACAACATAGTTGACAAGCTCAAAACCATATACGATCCTGAAATACCTGTAGATATCTACGAATTAGGGTTGATTTATGAGATTAGAATTGACGATGAGTTTGAAGTCGACATTTTAATGACTTTAACAACTCCAAACTGTCCTGTAGCTGAATCACTTCCAGTTGAAATTGAAGAAAAAGTTCAATTGGTTGAAGGTGTTACAAAAGCACGAGTAACCATTACTTTTGATCCACCATGGGATCAAGACATGATGAGCGAAGAAGCTAAATTAGAACTTGGCTTTTTATAATAGTGCTCATTTTCTATCGTTCTTTACTTTTACTCCCGCATTATAACAAACTTTTCTGGGGCAATTAAAGTAAGAACTCATGAGTCAGGTAGGAATTGACGCTATTCATTTTAGCATTCCCAAACTAGCCGTACAAATAGCTGATTTAGCAACCAAAAGAAACATAGAATTTGCCAAGCTCAACAAAGGCTTAGGTTTAAATCAAATGGCCATTCTCGATAGCGATGAAGATGCAGCTACTCTTGCTGCTGAAGCCATATATAATCTAGTTACAACATACGACATCAAACTCAATGAAGTAGGTCGCATTTATTTAGGTACAGAAAGTGCCTTAGATGGTGCCAAGCCAACGGCTACTTATGCGTTGGAAATGCTTCAAAACAAGTTGGGTGAAAACCTCAATCACATTGATGTGGTTGATTTAACCTTTGCTTGCATTGGTGGAGTTGACGCACTTCAAAACTCCATGGATTGGATTCGTGCTAATCCTGCTCGAAAAGCCATTGTAGTGGCGTCTGATCAAGCTAAATACGAATTAGCATCATCTGGAGAGTATACACAAGGTGGAGGCGCTGTAGCCATGCTATTGAGCTCCAACCCCAAGTTGATTGCCTTTGATGGAACATTTGGTGTTTCAACATCTGGCGCTAGCGATTTCTTTAAACCAAGAAGAGCTTTCGAAAAGGCTGAATTACTAAAACAAGCAGCTCAACTTTTAGGTGTTGAATTAGATGCTGATAAAGCAGATGTTCTATTACAAAACACCGATTCTGCATTTTGGGGAACGCAGAGTAAAATCATTCATCAGTTTTCAGAATGTCCCGTTTTTGATGGGCCATATTCCAACAGCTGTTACCAAGAACGCATTGCTGAAGCATTAGAAAGTTGGGAAAAACGAACCGAGAAAAATCCATTGGATTGGCAAAAGTTGATTTTCCATTTGCCTTACGCTTTTCAAGGTAGAAGAATGTTCACTCCCATTTTTGTAAACTGGATGATTCGCGATGGAAGATTGGCTGAATTAGAAGATGCAGTTGGAGAAAAAGCTGATTCTGCTGAAAATCCATCAGCCGATTGGATTAAAAAAGTGAGTAAATCACCTCTTTATAAATCATTCATTGCTGAACGCATTGCAACAGGAGAAAAAGCATCTAGCGACATCGGTAACATGTACACAGCTTCCATCTTTATGTCTTTAATCAGCTCTTTGGTTGAGGCTGCTAAAGCAGATGAAAATCTGGTTGAAAAACCCATTGGTTTCTTTGCATACGGAAGTGGTTCAAAAGCAAAATCTTTTGAAGGTACTGTACAAGCAGAATGGAAGATTCAAATTGAAAAAATCAACTTGTTTGAAACGCTGGAAACACGTCAAATAATTGATTTCGAAACGTATGAAAAACTACACCGCGAGGAGGTAGAAACTCCTTTAACAAGTAAACTTTTTAGTTTTACTAACGTTTCAGATAAACCTAACCAAGAAGGTTATAGATTTTACAAACACGTATGACAGAAGATAAACCCATAGTAAATCGAGTAGCAAAAAGTAGAACTTTAACAGTTGATTTTGAAGAGATTCTGAATCAATACGACCTAGTTGATTTAGATATTGCTCCTTGGTTGTGGCAAGGATTGGTTTTGAAAGAAAAAGACTTTCGCGAATCTTTAGAAAACCACAACTGGAGCGACTATGCGGGTAAAGATGTTTGTGTTTATTGTAGCGAAGATGCCATCATACCAACATGGGCTTACATGTTGGTTGCAACCTATATTGAAGAGGCAAAGGCACAAGCACACTTTGGAAAAATAGACGATGTTGTAAGCACCATCTTAATCAATCACATCAATAATTTTGATACAGAAGAGTTTACTGATAAAAGAGTGATTATTAAAGGCTGTGGACGCTGGGAGCTTTCTCCAGAAGTTTACATGACTACAACTCAAAAATTACAGCCTTTGGTAAAAATGCTCATGTTTGGTGAACCTTGCTCTACCGTTCCTGTCTATCGCAAGAAACGCGGTAATTGATAATTTTTTTACATCAAATTTGCACATTAGATAACCCACTTATCTAATATTGCATCCGTGAAAAATCTATTTAGCCTATTGGCTTTGTTGTTTGCATTACAAGGTTTTGCGCAACATCGTGACCAAAAAATATACTTCTTGTGGGGTTACAACAGATCGTGGTACAACAAAAGTGACATTCACCTGAAAGGTGAAGGATACGATTTTACTATTCATGATGCCATAGCCGATGACATGCCCGAAGAGCTTTCGTGGGTTTACCTAGATCCAGGTAAATTCAGTATTCCACAATTCAACTTTAGAGCAGGATATTACATCAACGAAAATTGGTCTATTAGCGCTGGTTGGGATCACATGAAATACGTGATGCGAAACGGACAAACAGCCAAAATCTCAGGTTATATTCACCGCGAAGCTATTGATGAAACAGCGATGTCAACAAATCCACAAGTTATTAGATATGTTGGCGAATATGATGATGACGATGTTCTACTCAGCCGTGAATTTTTAAAATACGAACATACAGACGGACTGAATTTTGTGCGAGTTGCGTTAGAAAGAACAACAGAAGTTGCCAATTTATACGATGGGAAATTCAATATCTGTTGGCAAAATGCCGTTGGAACTGGCCCAGTTTTACCATGGACAGATTTTAGAATGCTTAGCGGTAAACGCTGGAAAAACAGATTACATTTCTCGGGCTGGGGAGTTGGTGTGCAAACCGGTGTTCGATTAGAATTCTTGAAATCATTCTACTTGCAATCGATGGTTTCTGCTGGATACATCAACCTATTTGATGTGGAGCAGAAAATGCACGAAAGCGATACTGGAGATCAGGAAATATCTTACGTTTCTTGGGATGTTGTAGCAGGTGCTTACATCAACTGGAAAAGAATATTGAAAAGAGAGAGAGCTAATTAATAAGCTCTCTCGTTTTTACCTTCCATATAATTGATAAATGCTTTGTTAACCACCTTGTTACCACCTGCAGTAGGATAATCTCCACTGAAGTACCAATCTCCGGTATGGTCTGGACAAGCATCTTTTAAACCGTCTAAAGTTTGGTAGATCACTTCTACTTCTGCCTTCAAGTCAACTGGTTTTAAGATCTCAGAAATCTTAGCGCTGATTTGCTCATCAGTAAACGGCTCATAAATTCGTTTAACGTGATTTACCACTTGTTCTTTTGGCAAATCTTGCTGCTCTAAGCAATTGTGATATACATCGCGAAGCAGTTTCTCTTTACCTGTTTCTTTCAACAACTCAACAGCTGCTCTAAAGGCTACGAAATCGCCTAATTTGGCCATATCGATACCGTAACAATCTGGGAATCGAATTTGTGGAGCTGAAGATACTATCACGATCTTCTTCGGATTTAATCGACCAATCATGCGCAAAATACTTTGGCGCAATGTTGTTCCACGTACAATGGAATCATCAATTAATACAACCGTATCTATATCATCACGAACAACTCCGTAGGTTACATCATAAACGTGTGCTACCAAATCGTCACGAGAATCATCTTGTGTAATGAAAGTTCTCAGTTTCGCATCCTTGATGGCAATTTTATGTGCTCTTGGTCTGCGATTGATAATTTCATTCAATTGCTCTGGCGTAGCTTTTTTGCCCAACGCCTGCATTTGCTCAATCTTTTGCTTGTTGATTGCCTCATCTGCAGCTTTCATCATTCCGAAGAATGAAACCTCAGCTGTGTTAGGAATGTATGAGAAAACAGTGTTTTCAAAGTCATAACCAACTGATTCCAACACGCGATCAGCAACATTTTTACCCAATTGAAGACGCTCTTTGTAGATATCACTATCAGATCCTCTCGAGAAATAAATGCGCTCAAATGAACAAGCTGTTTTCTTTTTGCTTTTAATGATTTCTTCAGAACTCACCTTTCCACTTCTACTTACAAGAAGTGCATGACCAGGTGTTAACTCTTGAATATCTTCAATAGGAACATTGAATGCAGTTTGAATTGCTGGACGCTCAGAAGCAACAACAACAACTTCATCATCTTGATACCAGAATCCTGGGCGAATACCATTTGGATCGCGGAAAACAAATGAATCTCCATGTCCAAACATACCAGACATCAAGTATCCACCATCCCAATCTTCGCTGGCTTGTTTCAAGATTTTAACGATATCAACATTCTTAGCTACTAAGTCTGAAATTTCTTGGTAGTTGTATCCTAATTTTTTGAATTTCTCAACCAACGCATCATTCTCAACATCTAAGAAGTGACCGATTTTTTCCATTACAGTAACAGTATCGGCTTTCTCTTTTGGATGCTGACCAATGCTTACCATGAAGTTGAAAAGATCATCAACATTTGTTAAGTTGAAGTTACCTGCAACAACTAAATTTCTGGTTTTCCAGTTGTTTTGACGCAAGAATGGATGACAACTTTCGATGCTGTTTTTACCATAAGTTCCGTATCTCAGGTGACCCAAAAATACCTCACCCATAAACGCTTGTTCGTTGTATAGATAATCCACATCCTGCAACTTAGCCGGATCGTTTTTCTCTAACTCTTTGAAACGTTTATTGATGTATTCAAACGTATCTTGAATGGGTTTTGAACTGATACTTCTGTAGCGAGAAATATAACGCTGACCAGGAGGAACGTTCAATTTGATATTAGCAACACCCACACCATCTTGGCCACGGTTGTGCTGTTTCTCCATTAAGAGATACAGTTTATTTATGCCATAGAAAGGCGTACCATACTTTTTCTGGTAATAGGAAATGGGTTTGCGAAGACGAATGAATGCGATACCACATTCGTGCTTAATTGGATCACTCATGTATAAACTCCACTTGCAAAATGAGACGCAAAGTTACATCAATTTAAAAAGTAAAACCTACACTCAAATAAGGATAAAACCTTGGCTCTTTGTTGTTGGTTGCTATGGCTAACGTAACTGGCCCAACAAAAGTTATCATACTGGCAGAAACACCAATTCCAACCATCTCATTTCCACCTGTGTAGAACTCACCTCTGTATTCAGATCCTGATAAATCTTGAAGCCACCCGTTGTTGAAATAGTTAACAACTCCTCTAAAAATATACTTGTCTTGGATGGAGTATTGAACTCCACCAAAAGCATAAGAAGTTAATGGCGTTAAATTCGAGTATACTTGAAGGCCATAAAAACGATACGAACCCGGTAGATTTGGAGATATTCCACCAATGAAATTCATATCCATAATTTGGGTATTGGTTTCAATTGAATCTTGCCTAAAACTGAAACTTAAAGCACCTCCATACATCAGCGATAAGGAGTTGTTGAATGGTACATAACCCTCCATATCAAAATTGATGGTGGTATATGAATTGAAGAACTGGCTACCTTCTAAAACTTCAGTTAAAGCTGGAGTATCATTCTCTTGACTCACGTTGATTTTAGTAGTAACCTCTGCATTCAGTTTATGACCCTTATTCGGGAAATAACGTGCATTGGTATTGTTAATTCGGATATAACCTACCAACTGTGTTGCAAACTCTCTGTAACGCGTACTTAAACTATCAAGACCCGCTTTAGGATCAAGTGAAAGTGTTCGAAATTGAATTTGCCCACCAATGGTTGAATTTCGGAGGTATGTAGATTGAACCCCGCCATACAATTGAAATTGATTGTATACAAACGAAGACAAATCTCCATTTGAACTATACGTCTCCAAATTTCGATTTCTATGGATTGAAAAACCACCCAATGCAGCCAGTTTTTGCTCTTTCCCCAAATACTTGAAGTAGTTCATCCAAATTCTCGGATTGTCTGCAATATCTACCTCAGCAATAAAACGAGAACCATCTAAAAGTGCATTTCTACTGGTGTAGTTGATGGTTAACCCAACGTTGTTTTCTGTATTATAATGCAGAGACGTTTTCACGTTATTTCTAGCCGATTCTTTTACATTGATTTCTAGAATGTAAGTACTATCGGTTGAACCATCTAATATCCGATAACCAATGTGATCAAAAGCCTGAATACCATAAGCCAAACGCAACTCGTCTTCTAGTTTTTCAAGAGTATAAACTTCCCCTTTCTCCACTTTCATACGTCCTTTAATCAGCTTATCGGGATAGTTTTTATTACCATTTACCTCAATGTTCTCGAACCTGTATTGAGGTAGTAATTCAACGCCTGGATTTGTGCGTTTTCCACGGTTGGTTCCGTAAACAGAATCTGCTAACAAAACCAAATCTTCAATGCACGTTTTAGCATGCTCGTATCCTTTATCGATAATGGCTTGAGCTTTATCAAAATCAGCTGCAGAAAACTCACTTAAATCTGGAGAAAATAAGTAATCTACAAACCCCATTTGCTCTTCACTATCAAACACGCTAGTTACGAATGCTGCTTGTTGAAGAATGGTAACAAGCGTAGAAAGTTCATCTTTATTTTTGAAGTTATAACCAGTGTAACCCCCAATAACGATATCGGCTCCCATCCCTTTAATTTCTTGAACAGGAAAGTTTCTGACCAGCCCCCCATCAACCAATAACATAGAATCCATTTCAATTGGTGTAAAAACGGTTGGAATAGCCATACTTGCGCGTAGCGCTGTTACTAAATCGCCTGAATCTAAAACAACAGGTTTACCACAAGTGATATCTACAGCCACACATTTAAACGGAATGGGAAACTTGGTGAAATCGCGCTGACTGTGTACGGGTTCTGTTAATCGAGATAATAAAATCTGAAGGTTTTGACCTTCAATCATGGCAGAAGGAAGGGATATTTTCCAGTTATCTGCTTCAAAATTGAGCAAGTATCTGCCGTAATAATCTTTTTCCTCGTATGAGATTTTATCTAGTCCAACTCGGTTACTGATGATTTCATTCCAATTGTAAGAAGTAATCATCTGTTCCAATTGCTCAGGAGTATATCCAATAGAGTACAACGCCCCAACAATACTTCCCATACTGGTTCCAGTAATGTAATCGGGTCTGATACCTACTTCTTCTAAAACTTTTAAAATTCCGATATGGGCAAAACCTTTGGCACCACCACCAGATAAAACCAATCCAATTTTGGGTCGATTGGCCGTTGAGTCACTCGCTTGCTGAGAGAAGGCCTGACTGGTTAATAGCGTAAATAAGAGGAGAAAACAGGTAAAGGAGTGCCGCATACTCTTTTTGGTTCGTACGAATATACGGCAGATTGCCTTACATAGAGAACACATATTTAACCGTAATTGTATAGTAATAAACAATTGTTTTATGGAAAATAATAACTTGTACACGAAACTTAAATAAATGTCTATGAACTAAATACGCACATTAAGCTAATCTTAAAAACCCCCATGTAACTACCAAAATACGGTTCTCAGCCCTATTTAACTTCTCACTAAAAGTTACCGCACACTTTACTCATTCAAAACACATTTACTATGTTTAACCCAAACCTATTAAAAGCTACAGGCCTGTGTTTTGGCTTGTTTAGCTTAACGATTTCAAACAACCTAAACGCACAATTATGCCCTTCAGCTTATACAGGATCAGCACCTGTATCATTAGCAAATAAATGCGTAAACCAGCAACTCACTTCTTCAAGTATTAACTATTCTGGAAGTAGTTTCAATGAATCTTGGGGTGATCGAATAAGCAACTATAACAATCCGGTAATAGTTGGTGCTAAACAAAAATTCCGTTCTGTTTTTGTAAACCAAAGTGTAAATAAAGAGGGTGGATTTGCAGTACCTGAAGTATCTGGTTCTCAATACTATTTCAACCCTAATGCTGTTGGGTCTACATTTGGTATTGATGGAGATAACAACGGAGTATATGAGCGTGAAAATGACCTTTTACAACTCATTGTTGATAATGAATTTGATGAAATTGTTTTGTATAATGTCAGCGACATATTGCAATTTGGACATCAAACGGCATCTGACCATAATGTTGATAATTCCGTACAACAAACTCCGTACGATAACATTATGCTTGATAACCAACACATGGACTGGCATTTAGCCCGTTTCATATACAAAGCTAAAACACAATATAACTTAGATGTTGTAGCAGTTGTGCCATCCAGTGCTACCAACAGCACCTATAGCTCTCAATTCTATAGTTTCTTTGATGATTATGGCCGAGTTGATTTACCTTACGATTCAATAAGCATTGAAGCAATAGGACAATATTACATCAATAAGTATCAAGATATTTGGTTAAACAATCCATCTCAAATGGAATACCTACAATATGGTCAAGATACTCTCGTATTACCAAGAGATAGCGATGGGAGAATATCCTATTTAGATAAAGCTATTACTGATATTCTTAATGTTAATTTATTTGAATATAAGGTAAAAACAGGGTTAATCGGTTTGGAGGCCGATGAAGATTCAGACCAAAGTTCTATTGGTACTGGTGCAAATACATGCGACAATGCATTTGACGCACATCTCTTTGAGTGGGAATGGTGGGATATGAATAATCATGATGCAGCTCTATCGGCATTACTTGATTTAATGCGTTTTTCAAGAAGTTTACAGCAAGCTTCTGATATATGTTACCCAGCGCATTATGTAGCTCAAGATGAGTTTGATGATGGCTGGAGTGGTTGGGCAGAACAAAGTCGTGCAGACAGTGTAGACAAGGCCGCTGATAGAATTTATTTGTACTCATACAACCGAAACCCATGCGACTGTTATTGGGGGAGAGCAAATGGCTCAGGAAACACTTTTGACTCCAAAGACTTTAAGTATCGGGTTGAGTTGTTAAAAAACAATTCATTTGGAGCAAATAACAATACAGGTGAAACATTCATTCTACCCGTTTTTAATGGTAAATATGAATGTACTTCATTTACAGGTGATACTAACATTCCTACATATTATGGGGATGGGCAATACGGATGTATAGGTGCTAATGGATGTGATTTTGAAAATAACTATTCGGGCAGAGCCCTCACAAACTTACCAAGTATTGGACTTCAACAACAATTGGGATATGTTGAGAATATTTTTCAAGAACAATATGATTTTGATTACTACAATACTTCAAGTAATTACAGTAGCAACCATATTTATGGATATTCTTGGTTTAAGTCTAGAATCTTATTTGACAATAACTTCATCACTTCAACTGAAGATGTAGTTGAGCGTACAAAATCAAACACAACTATTTACCCCAATCCATCCAACGCTCAATTTACTTTGCAGTCTGACCTTGAAATAGAAACCATTAGCATCTATTCTATTGATGGTAAATTGG
>CAJWSQ010000080.1 GCA_913045895.1 uncultured Flavobacteriales bacterium
CATGCCTTGGCAAGTATAGAAACAGGAACAGGAACAGGAAGAGGAACAGGAAGAGGAGCAGGAAGAGGAGCAGGAAGGAGATGATGACGAAGACTTTGAATTGGAAAATGAAAGAAGTTTGGTGCAGGAGGACAACTCAATGAGAAGAGGATCCTATTTTGGTAGTTTCCAACAGGAGAAAAAGGTACGAATTAAAAATCAGACAAAGGAACAGAAGGAGATGACAATGGAAGAGTTGAGTCAAAGTGCAAAACTATCTGAGATTAAGCTTCCTTTATTATGCAGAGTTTTGCAATTCTAAGGACAACAATAGAGCCTGTACCTTGAAGTTAAGTCATGCTGTTTATGCGATTGTGACGCATGAGCTGATTAAAAATGCAGATAGTACGCGATGTAAAAGCATGTGAGTGAACAGGGTATATGTACTGAAGACATTGTAGGGTCATGCAAATCAAGCTTAATCACAATGCATTTCTCCACTTATGCTTGAAATGTAACTGACAACTTAGACCTTGACAAAGACTATCCTTTATTTATTTTATGATTTAAAAAATCTTGTTGTTTTTTAGCAGCTTTTTTAAGAGCGGCTTTCTTTAATTCATGTCGAGCAAGATATATTTCATCTTGTGACCGACGCTTAATTTTTTTCTTAGGTGGTAAAACCTTAGTAGGTTTTAATGTACCTTTTAATTTTTTAATCTCTTTACCTTTGTGAAATACATTACCATCTTTATCTACAAACTCCGCCATAAAGTGCCAACCAGGTGGACGACCTGTAGGACTATAACTTTTCTTTTCTTCGGGTAAGCCGACTGCCAGTAATACACATACTGAACACGTAACCTTTACTGCATTCTCACCTACATTTTCTACCCAACGGCTACATTTAGTACATTGTAATGAATTCATTTTATTTCCTTTATTTCTAAATTTTCAATCATAGGACTAGAGCCTAAATTATCAGGTGTAAATTTAATAAGTTCTTGAGTTTCCAATTGACTTTTTAATAAATTTAAATCGGTTTTAGCATCAGATCGAAAAATGGCTCGAATTAGTGCTAAAGTTCAAGATTATGGTGGGTTTAAAATGAAACAACTTAATGAGGTTTTATTGGATGAAAAACCTCAAATAATTGATACCAACGTGGTTGATTTCCGATTAACAGGAATGTCGCTTCTTATTGATAAAAACAACGAGTCTTTAGCGGCCAACATGATGTATGGTTTACTCATTGCATTTGGAGTTATCGCCATCATCATGGGTGTGTTATTTAAATCGCTTAAAATGGTGGTAATTACCCTTATTCCTAATATACTTCCGCTATTGTTTATTGGTGGTTTTATGGGATTGATGGGGTATGATTTAAAAATTTCAACATCCATCATTTTCACAATTGCCTTTGGAATTGCTGTAGATGATACTATTCACTACATGAGCAAACTCCGCATGGAATTGAACAAGGGGAGAAGTTTGATATATGCACTCAAAAGAACCAGTATTTCAACCGGTAAGGCAATAACCATTACCTCCATCATCTTAATGAGTGGATTTGTGTCGCTTATATTCAGCACATTCACCAGCACCTTTTACATCGGTTTGCTGGTGAGTATAACGCTGTTATTTGCTGTTTTGTCTGATTTGTTCTTATTGCCGGTCTTAATCTTGACCTTTTTCAAGAATCGAACTAATTCTCAAAAACCCTAACGGTATCCACATCATAAGAGGTTACCACAAACATGCCTAAAGCTCGTTCGCTAGTGCCTTCTACAAATACATTTCCTTTTATCTCTGCTGGAGGAGAAGCAAATGGAGTACTGGCAAATGCAGTTTGAGTCTGCAGATTATATAAGAACTCATAATTCGATTTAGTAATAGCCATCTGAATCAAACGAACATCTATATACGGTTGAGTTGTTGTATTTTCAATGAATTGATCTTCATCGATTGTGTACACATCAAACTCTTCAATATAGCTTCCATTAACCCATGAATCATCTGTAAATGCTAAGTCTTCAGGACCATCTTGATAAGCTCCATTCAAGAAAATTTTCCACTGATAATAGTTTCCTTCCTCTGGAAGTTCTTGGGTTTCTAACATGATATCCCAATTGATACCTCTAGGATCGTTGTAATTGTTTTTGATGTAGTACAAAGAGTCAATGGGTGGAACATTCGGTAATTCTTCCTCAGCTGAAGCGTAAACTGTTCCATCTGTGGTTACTATTCGCAACTGATACGTGTTTCCAATTGTTCCTGTAAATGCAGACTCAAACTGAAATGTATTGATGTTGTATGTCATTGTATCTACAACAATTCCGTTTTCTAGCAATACAACTGTTGCATTTTGCTCTCTGGTGTAATCTGTTGCTACATTGTCTGGATTATTGAAATAATCTGCTGTATAGCTCAATTTGACCCATTGGATTGAGTCGATATTATTTAATTCTGCCTCAACAACCAGAACATTGTCTTCTGTATCTAATTCGATATCAATTACATCTTGACAAGATGTAAGACCAAATACGAATGCTAGAAATATGTATACGATTTGATTTTTCATAGCTTAGAATTTAAAGTTCCAGGTGATTGATGGTACCGGAATACCAATGATTGATAATTGAACAGCTTCCGCTTGATAGGCATGGTATTGCTCTTGTCTCACAGAAATAGAATAGGGGTTTTTTCTACCATAAACGTTGTAAACACCAAATGCCAATGAAGATCTAAAGCGTTTGCCTTTATCAGGAAAATGATAGGTTGCACTCAAATCAAGACGGTGGAATGTTGGAACTCTATCTTGGTTACGATACCTGTAGTTTGGAACAATTTTTCCATCGTAATAGTAATATCCAGTAGGGTAGGTAATTGGTCTACCAGTCATAAAACTGAATGTTCCTGATAAATCCCATTTTTCATTGAATGTGTAGCTACCAACAATGGTTAAATCGTGTGTTTTATCCCAGTTTGATGGATACCAATCACCTTGATTAATACCGTCTTCAACTTCTGTGTAATTACCAACAGAGTAACCTTCAACTTTCATTTCACTTCGCGAAAGCGTGTAACTAATCCAACCTGTGAATTTACCTTTTTTCTTTTCGAGCATCAACTCCAATCCGTAAGCTCTACCATTTCCGGTTAAGAATTCAGTTTCAACATTTTCATTAAGTAAAAGCTCTGCACCGTCTTTGTAGTCTAACAAATTGCGCATGTCTTTGTAATATGCTTCAGCAGAAAACTCGTACGTATTTGCCTTTAAGTTTCTGAAATAACCTAAAGCATACTGATCAGATGTTGCTGGCTCAACATACTTTCCAGCTGGCTTCCAAACATCAACAGGAGTAGCAGATGTAGTATTTGATACAAGGTGCAAGTATTGACGAGTTCGCATGTAACTTGCTTTCAATGAGCTTACATCGTTAAGCAAGTAGTTTACAGCAATTCGAGGTTCAAATCCACCGTAGTCGGCAATGTTTTCATACGTATCGTATGTTTCGGTGCCAATAATATCTTCTTCAGTTGTAGGCTGACCGTATCTATAAAGGTTGATTTCAGAGGCACCAACGTTAAAGAAGTGGCTGTATCTGATACCGTATTTTAATGTGAATAGGCCAATTGTTTGTTCGTTGCTGATGTATACAGCTGGCTCAAATGCGTGTTCGTGAGGAACTTCTAATTCATTAAAGAATGAATTCTCATCACTACCTTCAATTCTTCCTGGTTCAAAATTGTAGTACAATAAATTGAAGCCATATTCTAGTGTATTTGATGGATTAACGTAGTGTGTGAAATCCATTTTAGCATTAACGTTTTCAATGGTTGACGACCAATTGAAAGCTTGTGTACCTTCAGGTGCTCCAAGCGAGTAACCGTAGTTGCTATAAAACACCGTTACGTTAGAGAAAAGCTTCTCAGAGAACAGGTGGTTCCATCTAGCACTCACACTTGAATTTCCCCAAGCAGTTTGAAAATCATTTCCGAAACCGAAGATATCTCTACCGAAATAGGTTGATAAATATACGCGGTTATTATCGTTGATTTTATAGTTGATTTTGGCATTTAAATCGTAGAAATAGGCAGCGACATCTGCAAAATCAGGATTTAAGCGTAAGAATAAGTCAGCATAAGATCTTCGGCCAGAAATTAAGAACGATGCCTTATCCTTGGCAATAGGACCTTCTAGTGTTAATCGACTGAAAAGAACACCTATTCCACCTTGACCGTGAAACTCTTTTAGGTTTCCATCACGTTGACGAACATCAAAAACAGATGAAAGTCTACCTCCATATCTAGCCGGAATTCCACCTTTATACAGCTCTGCACTTTTTATGGCATCTGGATTAAAAGTAGAGAAGAATCCAAATAGATGAGAGGAGTTGAAGATTGGAGCATCATCTAATAAAATCAAGTTCTGATCAATATTTCCACCACGAACATTAAAGCCTGTAGCTCCTTCACCAACCGTAGTTACACCAGGTCTGAGTTGGATAGATTTTACTACATCTGCCTCACCCAATAGCTGAGGGATTTTTTGAATGGTTTCCATGGAGATTTTCTCCACACTCATCTGAACATCTTTTACGTTTTTGTCTTCACGTTCAGATGAAACAACCACTTCTTTTAAGCTTTCGGAGTTTAAAGCGAGTTCTACATTTTTGGTGATATCCTTATCTAAAACAATGGTTTCAGTAATTTTTTGATATCCAATGTAAGTGTACTCTACTTTGTATGTTCCAGCTGGAAGTGTGATAGAGTAGAAGCCATACACATTGGCTGTTGTTCCTGTAGTTAACTCAGGGAATGCAATTGTAGCTCCAATAAGGTCTTCACCACTGCTACTGTCTTTTATATACCCACTAAGAGTGAATTTTTGCGCAACTGCCTGTAGTTGGAGCAGTGATGCAAAAAGAATAAGAAGATAGTTCCAATTCTTACTTTTTCGAGAGGTCATTTACGTATCGTTGTTAGATTGAGGCGCAAATATCTTGATTTCAAAGCACCTATGTCTTAACATAAGTTAAGAATTTGATGAATCTTCTAATAATAGGGATGAATGGTATATATGGGTAAATAAAAAACGCCCAACAGAATTTTCTGCTGGGCGTTTACCAAAAAAGGGTATCAACTCTTATTAAAGAGTAGTACCAGTATATGTTCCAGTTACTGTACCACCGTTGTTATTTACGTTTCCGTATACAACTACTGATGCTCCAGCACCTACAAATTCAATTTCACCTGCGTAGTTGAGGTTTCCTACAACTGTAAGAGCTCCTTCAACGATTAATTTCCCGTTCTTCTCGATGTTCAAATCACGATCGATAGTTAATGATCCGTAAACATCAAGTAAAGCATTTTTCTTAACCACAACGTTTGTAATTACACGCATACTACCACAGTAGTGGAATTCACCGTTGTTGATGAAATCGTTCACGAATGTGTTACCACCACCTGCTGGTGATCTGTACCAAAACTCATCGTTTTTGTTTACTGTGTAAGTTGTGTTGTAAATCGATGGAGTTAACTCAGCTCTTGCAGAACAAACGATTCCGTTGTTACCAGCGTTACCGTTGTTTCTAGATAAGATTTTTAAACCATCTCTACCGTTAGCGATAAACACACTTTGACCATTAGTTGCAACATAGTTTGCAGATGCATTGTATTGGAATAATCCAACTTGGTTGAAGTTGTCACGATCTAAGATGTATAAACCATCATGACCATTAGCCACAAATACAAAGTCTTTATCAGCACTTACACCATTTACATAACCAGTTCCTCCTGAAGAGAACGTGTTGGTTGGTGTACCGTTTCCGTTGATGTTAAACTCAAATAAACCGTAACTACCTGCAGAAACATAAGCAGTATCATGATCTACATATAAAACGCCTTTACCATTTAAAGGTGAAGTTGAAGCGCTTAAGTTAACGGTTGTTTTGTTGTTTGGATTAAACTGATTGCTGTTGAATACGTGCAATTTAGCATTTGGACCACCTTCTAAGAAGATGAATTTACCATTCTCGTTTACACCAAACTTAGAGTTATCGTAGTAATCAGAGTTTGTTACTTGTAAGTAGTTGTTGTTTTGAAGAGATACTTCAAACACACCACCACCTGTGTTACCAGATGTTACATACAAATCGTTACCTTTTTTGAATACACTGTTTCCAGAGTAACTTGGTAAATGGCTTTGAGTTGAGTTAGTAGTTAACATACCACCTTGTAAAGTAACTACTTCAACAATACCACCATCTGTTAATGATTGATTGTATCCACTTGAGTAAATATCTCTTCCACCAACAACATAAGCTTTGTTTCCTTCAACGTAAACTTCGTTTAAGTCTGCATCTGTAAAGAATAAAGAACTTACTAATTGAGGTTGAGTTGGATCTGTAATATCAACTACCTCAAGGGCACCAGCATAATCACCATCATTACCATTCCAGTGGTAAGAAACATATGCGCGGTTACCTTCAAAATCAATACCTGTAGCACTTAAAACGGCTCCGTTTACAGTTGGTGCAGATACATCAGCTACATAAGTAAAACTTGTTACGTTGCTAGATCTTTTACCACTGATTTGGATGTCTTCGTTGTGATAAGTCACACGATTAGACAAATTGGTATTTAATATCCTGTTGTTCGATGCACTTGTATCGTTTGAATCCTCGTCTTTCTGACAAGAAGCAAACAATAGAGGCAATGCTGCTAAAAGAACAATAATTTTTTTCATCGGTTGAAATTCAAATTCTAGGTTTGAGAGCAATACTCAAACAATTAGGCCAATTTTTAATCCCAGTTCATTTAGTTGATGATCAGTAAGATAGTGTGAGTTGCTTAATTTATTGGTTTTCCCACTACGGGAAAATTACAACTTAATTTCTATTCTGTGGAATTACAATTCAGCAATATACTTGCGAATAACATCCACAATGTATTTGTAATGTTCTTCATCTAAACCTGGCCAAACACCTAACCAAAATGCATCATTCATAATGATGTCTGTATTGGTTAAATCACCAATTACTCTGTGATTGATATTGGTGTACGCTGGTTGACGAAGTATGTTCCCTGCAAATAACAAACGGGTACCTACTTTGTTTTTCTCAAGATGCTGAACCAATTTGTTTCTGTTAATTGGGCTACCTTCTTTTATTGTAACCATGAACCCAAACCACGATGGATTTGAATTTGGTGTTGCTTCGTGTAAAATGAAATGCTCTTCAAACTCTTTCAAGTAGCTGTAAAGCAATTTGTGATTTTCTCTACGTTTCTCAACAAATTGGTCTGCCTTACGCAACTGGCTCAAACCAATTGCTGCTTGCATATCGGTTACTTTCAAATTGTAGCCAATGTGAGAGTATGTGTATTTGTGATCGTATCCTTTTGGAAGATCTCCCAATTGCCAACGGAAACGCTTACCACAAGTGTTGTCTTTACCCGGTTCGCAATAGCAATCGCGACCCCAATCACGGAATGATTCAGCGTGTTTCTTTAACCAAGGATTGTTAACCAATACAGCGCCACCTTCACCCATGGTGATGTGGTGAGCAGGGTAGAAGCTAACTGTAGCTAAATCACCAAAAGAACCCGTTTTTTGATCGTTGTAAGTAGCTCCTAAACTGTCGCAATCATCTTCGATTACCCACAATTCGTATTTTTTAGCAACGGCCATAACCACTTCCAAATTGAATGGATTCCCCAAAGTATGGGCAATCATAATCGCTTTGGTTTTTGGTGTGATTGCTTCTTCTAATCGAGTGACATCAATGTTGTATGTTGGAATATCCACATCCAAGAAAACAGGAATACATCCGTATTGAATCAATGGATTTACGGTTGTAGGGAATCCAGCAGCAACTGTTATGACTTCATCACCGGGCTTAACTAGTCTATCTCCTAATTTAGGAGAAGTTAAAGCGCTAAATGCAACCAGATTTGCTGATGATCCGCTGTTAACCAATAACGAGAATGGAGAACCAAAATAATCAGCGAATTCACGCTCAAATTGAGGTCCGAATCTACCTGTGGTTAACCAACCATCCATTACGGCTTCAATTCCAAAGAGTAAATCTTCTTCATCAACAATTTTACCAGTAACTGGAATGTAGTTCTCACCTGGAACAGGTCTTTTAAATGTATTCTCTTGAAGCTTAGGTAGTAATGCAGCTTTGATGCTGTCGTCAATATTCTTAAACATATTTCTATGAACTATGCCAATGGCGATGTTTGTAATTCGGTGATCTTTCTGCGAAGATAATCATCCACGTTAGTGAAATGAAAATCGGGATATTCACTTAAGAATTTTGCTGAAATCAACCCACCAACTAACGGACGAGGAGCTTTTTGGTTCATACTCTCTGTACTAATTGGCGTAATAGATATTTGATGGTCTGGGAAGTATTTTAAAATCAGATCAGTTAGCTGAACACGATTTACAAAATCAGTAGAGGCGATGTTATAAATTCCGTTTTTACCATCTTTCAATAACAAGTACAATGCACGAGCAATATCTGATGCATTTATCGGTGTAGCGTATTGATCAAATGGTAGTTTGATGTCCATGGCTTCATTTTTCACCACGTTATCCAACATGCGAGCAATGAAGTTTTTATTGCGTTCTTCATCACCATACACATTGGTGATACGCAAAATTAAATGGTCATTTGGCAATGCTTTCTCTACAGCTTGTTCAGCTTCTAGTTTGTGTTTTCCATAAACACTTAAAGCATTTACAGGGTGATTTTCGTTGTATGGGCCATCCGTTCCATCAAACACATAATCGGTTGAAATGTAAACCAATTTAGCATCGTACTTTTTACTCAATTCTATTGCATTCAATGTACTTTGAACCGTTTTTTGATAGCTTTCTTCTACGTTTTCTTCGCAATAATCTACCCAAGTTAAAGCACCGCAATGTAAAATCACATCTGGATTAAATGATTCAATATCAAAATTTTCAGGGTCGTCTAAATCAAGCGTATTGAATTTAACGGTGTCTTTAGCCTGGTAACTGAAATACGTTCCTACAACTTCTAGTTCCTCTTTGATATTGAAGTAGCGCATGCAATTGCCGCCTACTAATCCAGATGCTCCTAATATGATGATTTTCATAATGTCAGTTCTTAAAAAGGTGATTGGTATTGGTCAAATGCTTCAAAACTTAAATCGCGATCGGATACGATGGGTTGCTTAGATTCCCATTGATGATCAAAACTATCGTAACGAATTCCAGCATCAGCATTTGGATCATAAACCGCAGTGGTGAGGTAGGTCATCAGCGTGTTATCTTCTAATGTCTCAAATCCGTGAGCCATGCCTTCTGGAATGTAGACGCCTTTGAAATTATCGCCTGTTAATTCAACCGAAATGGATTTGCCATAAGTCGGTGAATCTTTTCTGATATCTAAAATAACATCAACTAACTTACCAACGCCACAATACACCAATTTTACATGTTGTGATGGTGGTGTTTGAAAGTGCATTCCACGGATTACACCTTTGTGACTGACAGAGTAAAAGCTTTCTGTAAAATCAGCACTCAAGCCGTTTTTCAATAATGTATCAGCATGAAAGGGTTTTACAAATGAACCTCTGTTATCATGCGCATTGAAAAAGTCGATGATGTAACAGCCTTTTAATTCTGTTTCGGTAAAAGTCATGTTAATTGACTAAAATAGTGTTGAATTTGCATTTGGGTAATCAATAGCGGGTTCTTCTGGTATTCTTTATACCAAGAGATGGTTTCTTGAATAGCTTTTTGCGAGGTTAATTGAGGTTTCCAACCCAATTCTTTCTCCGCTTTATCAATAGCTAATTTCAACAAATGCGCTTCATGTGGTTGAGCTAAATCACCCGGTATTTCATAAGAACCGCTTCCCCAAGCATCAATGGCTACATCAACCAATTGCTGAACGGTAAGTTCATCTTCAGGTTGAGGACCAAAGTTAAATGCCGATGCAAACTGAACAGGATCTTCATTCATTTTAGCGCCCAACAACAAGTAGCCATACAATGGATCTAACACATGTTGCCATGGTCTAATAGCAGAAGGATTTCTCAAAATCAATGGATCATCATTCTGAAGAGCTTTTACCAAATCAGGAACGATTCGGTTTTCGCTCCAATCGCCACCGCCAATTACATTTCCAGAGCGAACACTGGCAATGCTTTTGTAATGCGTTGCATAATTATCGGGATGGAAAAATGATAATCGGTATGACGATGTTGCTAACTCAGCTGCAGCTTTTGAATTGGAGTAGGGGTCGTAACCACCTAACCGATCTGTTTCAGCGTAGGGTTCTGGTCGTTCTAAATTCTCGTAAACCTTATCGGTAGTAATGATAATTGCTTTACATGGTTTCTCCATGAATCTTAAAGCATCCATTACGTAAACCGTTCCTAAAACATTGGTTTCGTAGGTTTCAGCAGGAATATTGTAAGAATCCAATACCAAGGCTTGAGCAGCCATGTGGATGATATAATCGGGTTGAAAATCTTGAATTTCAAGATTCAGTTGCTCTTTATTTCTGATGTCTGCAACAACGTGCTCGCATCTATTTGAGCCATCTATTAAATTGAAAAGGTCGTTTTCGTGTTTTGGTTCTAAAGCGTATCCTTTTACTTCAGCTCCTAATTCTTCGAGCATCAACAGAAGCCAAGAACCTTTAAATCCGGTGTGACCGGTTACAAAAACACGTTTTCCTTGATAAGCTTTACGCAGGTATTCGATCATTCCCATGTTTTCCATTTCGGATCTTCGTTCCACATTCTGTTTAAGTCTTGGTTATCGCGAAGCGTATCCATGCACTTCCAGAAGCCGCTGTGTTTGTATGCTGTTAATTGGCCATCAGCGGTAATGTCTTCTAACGGTTGACGTTCCCACATAATGTCATCTGCATCATCGTGTAAGTAGTTGAAAATTTCAGGCTTCAAGATGAAAAATCCACCGTTAATCCAAGCACCGTCTTCTTTTGGTTTTTCA
>CAJWSQ010000081.1 GCA_913045895.1 uncultured Flavobacteriales bacterium
TTCTGGTCTTTAGTAGCAGTTGCTATTGGTGGTGCTATCGAGATTATTCCAACATTCATGGTAAAATCAAACGTGCCAACTATTGCAAGTGTAAAACCTTACACTCCGCTTGAATTAGAAGGTCGTGATATCTATATCCGTGAGGGTTGTAATAACTGTCACTCACAAATGGTTCGTCCATTCCGTTCAGAAGTAGTTCGCTACGGAGATTATTCTAAAGCGGGTGAATTTGTTTACGATCACCCATTCTTATGGGGTTCTAAACGTACTGGTCCAGATCTTCACAGATTGGGTGGTAAATATCCTAACGCTTGGCATTACCGTCACATGTTAGATCCTGAGTTAACATCTCCTGGTTCAATTATGCCGAAATATCCTTGGTTGTTTGAAGACGAATTGAACACTTCGTTAACTGAAGATAAAATCAGTGCAATGAGAACTTTGGGTGTGCCTTACGATGAAGGTTACGAAGCTCAAGCAATGGCAGATTTGAATGCGCAAGCTGAAGAAATTGCTGCAGACCTAAAAGAACAAGGTTATGAAGTAATGAGCAACAAAGAAATCGTAGCTCTTATCTCTTACCTACAACGTTTGGGTACTGATATTAAAGGTGAAAATGCCGATATGGCTCAATTGAAATAAATGAATAATCGAGTGGGAGAGCAATCTCCCACTTATTAAAACTGAACATCATGTTGAAATTCATTAAATATCATATGGCATCAATAGCAGATATCGAGATATTTCCATTGATCTCATTTCTGTTATTCTTTACGGTTTTCATCTTAATGCTTGTTCAAGTAATAATGATGAAAAAATCAGAAGTAGCTGAAATTTCTGCGCTACCTCTAGTTGATGATTCAGATAACGAAAGCAAAGAATAAAACGCCCAAATCCTATTTTCATGAATACGTTTAAATCATATTTCAAAAACAACGGATTAAAGCTAGCAATGTCAGCTGTTGCATTGGGTCCGTTATCAGCTTTTGCTCAAGAGGCAGAAGCGGGAGGAGGCATGTCTGACTCCACTAAATTTTACATCCTTTTAGGGATGATCATCTTCCAAATCATTTTGTTGTTTACCGTTTCTGGCATCATTAAAAGCTTAACAGGAAGTACACAACTTTGGAAGAAATATTTCACAGGAGATCAAAAGAATGTAGCAGCAGTTGCCATTGCGGTGTTGGCTATTTCATCTCCAATTTTTGCTCAGGATGCTGCGCAGGGCGGTAGCTTCGTATTAGATTCAGGTTTAGAAAACTTGCTTCTTGCAGTTAACTTGTTCTTGTTGGTTGGAATCATCTTCTTATTGGGAACTTTAAGAACATTGGTTCGCACTTTAACTGATGCTGAAAAATCTGAAACCGAATTGGTTGAAGATAGAGGTTGGTTAGGTAACTTCATGACTAACATGACTGATGCAGTTCCTGTTGATGAAGAAGATGAAATCTTAACCGATCACGATTATGATGGTATCCAAGAGTTAGACAACAATTTACCACCATGGTGGGTAATGGGATTCTATATCACTATTGCGTGTGCTGTTGTTTATTTCGGATATTATGAGGTTTACTTAGGTGGAAATATCTCTAAAAAAGAATATGCTGCTGAAATGCAACAAGCTGCTGAAGAAAAAGAAGCTTACTTGGCTGCATTAGGCGGAAGTATTGACGAAACAAATGTGGAGTTATTAACTGATGCTAGTGCTCTTGAAAGTGGAGCTACAATTTTCGAAAACAACTGTGTAGCATGTCACGGTGGTGCTGGTGAAGGTGGCGTTGGTCCTAACTTAACTGATAAATATTGGTTACACGGTGGTGGAATCAAAGAAGTATTTACAACAGTTAAATACGGTGTTCCTGCAAAAGGTATGATTCCTTGGGAAGATCAATTAACTCCTCCACAAATGCAACAAGTGGCTAGTTATATCTTGTCTCTTCAAGGCACAAATCCTCCAAATCCAAAAGAGCCTCAAGGTGATGTTTGGGTTGAAGAAGGAGCTGCTACTGAAGAAGCACCAGCAGAGGAAGCTCCGTCTGATTCAACTGCTGCTGAAAGCCAAGAAATGGCCATGCTAGTAGAGTAAAACCTAAAATTTTTATAGCCTATCACATTCCGATCATTTTTCTGCGCAACTAAAAAATAAAGAAAATGGGCTTACAAGAAGATGTGAATCGAGATGCCTTTCGAGATCGCATCGCAACCATAAACGAAGAGGGTAACCGTAATTACATTTACCCCAAAAAACCTTCAGGTAAGTTTTATAACAAAAGAACTTATTTGAGTTATTTCCTACTAACGGTTCTGTTTGCAGGCCCGTGGATTAAAATAGGTGGCGAGCCGCTTTTAATGCTCAACGTGTTGGAGCGCAAGTTTGTCATCTTCGGTCAGATTTTCTGGCCACAAGATTTCTACTTGTTTGTAATTGGGATGATCACTATGGTGGTTTTCATCATCCTTTTTACAGTGATATACGGAAGGTTGTTTTGCGGGTGGATTTGCCCGCAAACCATCTTTCTGGAAATGGTTTTCCGCAAAATAGAGTACAAGATTGATGGCGATTGGCAAAAGCAAAGAAAGCTTGCTGATATGCCTTGGAACGCTGAAAAAATCAGAAAGCGTGTACTTAAAAACGGAATTTTCTTCATCATTTCATTTTTCATTGCAAATACCTTTTTACTATACATCATCGGGTCTGATGATTGGATGAAGTTAGTTACAGACAATCCTGCTGATCATGCTGGTGGTTTAACTGCAATGGTCATTTTCACATTGGCATTTTTCGGTGTTTTTGCACGATTCAGAGAGCAAGCCTGTGTGGTTGTTTGTCCTTACGGCCGATTACAAGGTGTGTTGCTAGATACGAAAAGTATCGTTGTTGCATACGACTTTGTTCGTGGTGAAAACAGAGGTCGATTCAAAAGACGTGAAGACCGTGCTGAATCAGGAAAAGGAGATTGTATTGATTGCCACGCTTGTGTTGATGTTTGTCCAACTGGGATTGATATCCGAAACGGAACTCAATTGGAGTGTGTGAACTGTACAGCTTGTATGGATGCTTGTGATGCCATCATGGATAAAGTTGGTTTCGAAAAAGGCTTAATCCGTTATGCCAGTGAAGAGCAAATCAAAAACAAACAGAAAGAGATTGTTTTTACACCAAGAATGATTGCTTACACAGCAGTTTTAGGTGTTTTGATGTCGCTTTTGGTGGTGTTGATGGCTTTGCGTACTGATGTTGAAACAACTGTATTGAGAGCTCCGGGTACAACTTATCAAACTCAAGATGATGGCAGACTGAGTAATTTGTATCAGTACAAAGTGATCAATAAAACCAGTGAAGAATTACCAATTCGATTTGAGATTTTAGACGATTCTGGTGCTGAAATCAAAATGGTTGGTAAAGAGTTAACACTTCACAAAGGTGATAACATTGAAGGTGCTTTATTCTTGATCATGGATGAAAGCAACTTAGATGGAATGAAAACAAAAGTTAAAATTGGAGTTTTCAGTGGTGAAAGACAGCTCGAAACATTAGAGACTGTATTTTTGGGACCAATTAAATTTAACTAGTCATGCGATTTCATTGGGGACATGGCATTTTGATAGCGCTAATAGCTATCGTTGTCACATTTTCTACTGCACTTATCTTAAGTTTTCGTCAAGACCATCAATTGGTTACTGAAAACTATTACTCTAAAGAACTGGCTTTTCAAGGTCAGATAGACAAGAAAAATAATGCTACTCGAGAAGGTAAAACTATTGAGTGGGAAATGAATAATCAAGAGTTAGTGGTTACCGTGCTTCCAAAGCCGGTAACCATTGATTCTGGTAAAGTTCAATTGGTTCGTATGAGCGATATGGCTTATGATCGCGAAGGCGAACTTAATGATGATGGTTCTTGGCATTTAGCTAGTTCTGAATTAAAAAGAGGCAAGTATAACTTGTTGGTTGAATGGACTGAAGCTGGCGTAACTTATTTCGCTGAGAAGTCTGTTTTTGTACAATAATCTGTAACTTAATTCTTCCTTGGAGGTTTGGGCAGCCATATCATTGGGTTTAATATCCAGCTTGCATTGTGCGGGTATGTGTGGACCAATTGCTTTTGCATTGCCATTAGATCGTTCTTCATGGCTTTCTAAAACAACTGGAGCTTTGGTCTACAATCTGGGTAGGATTTTGACTTATGCCACTTTGGGCGGTTTATTTGGTTTGCTCGGCAAGGCTTTTTTTACAGCTGGCTTACAACGTGGAATTTCAATTGGAGTAGGAATCTTCTTTTTACTTTCTGTCATCATTCCAATCATCACCAAGCAAGGTTTCTTTCTAGAAAAGTGGGGCTATCAATTCATCGGTAGATTCAAAGGCGTTTTTGCATCGCAATTCAAAAGGCGAAATGGTTTCAGCTTACTGATAATTGGCGTAATCAATGGTTTATTGCCTTGCGGGATGGTATACCTTGGATTGGCAGCAGCTGTATCAACTGGAAACTGGGCTGATGGATTTCTGTTTATGGTTTTCTTTGGATTGGGAACTCTACCATTGATGTACGCAGCAAGTGTAGTGGGCGATTTACTCAGTTTAAATGTAAGATCTATAATGCGTAAAGCTGTTCCTTACTTAATAGGTGTAATGGGCGTTTTATTCATTCTCAGAGGAATGAATTTGGGCATACCTTATGTGAGTCCGGTGATAGACCGAGTAGATTCTGAAATTACGTCCTGCGACTGAGAATTTGATCCAATCCTTCTCGAATAATCTTTCCAGTCCACTCAATCTCTTCTTTAGTAACCGTTAGAGGAGGAGCTAAACGAAAAGCATAATCAGTACTTAAGAACCAGAATGTGATTAGGCCTCTCTCTAAGCAGAAATCAAAAAGCCATTTTACTTCATCAAACGATTGTAAATCGGCAGCGTACATCAATCCTATTTTGCGAACCTCACTAATAGCTTCATGATTTAGGAATTGAGTTATCAATTCACTTTTTTCTTCTACTTCATTCCAATCAATTTCTGTTCGCATAGCCTTTAAGAAAGCCGCTGCTGAAGCACAAATCAATGGGTTACCACCAAACGTGGTGATGTGACCTAGAATGGGATCATGAGAAAATAATTCCATGTGCTTTTTAGGAGCAGCAATAGCACCAATAGGCAATCCACCACCCAATGCTTTTCCCATGATAATCACATCGGGTTCAATACCAAAGTGAGAAAACGCAAAAGGTTTTCCTGTTCTACCCATGCCACACTGAATTTCATCTACCATCAATAAAGCACCAACAGACTTACATTTAGCAGCCAGCGCTTGCATGTATTCAGTTGAAGGAACAATGACACCAGCATCGCCTTGCACCGATTCTAAAATAACACCAGCAGTTCGCTCTGTAATTTGATCTAAATCTGGAATGCTGTTGTATTTCAAGAAGCGAACATCAGGAAGTAGGGGACGGAATCGGTATTTTTTCTTCTCGTTTGCCGATACACTTAAAGCACCATGTGTATTACCGTGGTAAGCACCTTTCATGGCAACTAATTCAGATCTGCCTGTAACACGTTTGGCTAGCTTTAAAGCGGCTTCGGTAGCTTCAGCTCCTGAATTTACGAAGTAATAGTTGTCGAGGTATTTAGGCAGAATGTGTTGTAATTCTTCCGCTAAATCATGGAGAGGTTGTTGAATGAACTCACCATAAACCATTACATGCAAGTATTTTTCAGCTTGCGCATGAATGGCTTCAACCACTTTTGGGTGACGATGCCCCATGTTTGTAACACCAACTCCAGATATAAAATCTAAATATCGCTTTCCTGAAGTATCTGTTATCCAATTGCCTTCGGCAGATTGTACTTCAATTCCAATGGGGAAGGGAGATGTTTGAGCGAGGTGGTTGATAAAGTAATTTTTGCTGTCCATTCTGAAAACAAAAATAGGCATTGATTGCTCTAATCAATGCCTATTTAGTGTCTTCGTTTGTTATTTAATCCCTTGCTTTTTGGGAATTGATTGCACTTTCTGGTTTGTGTCTTCGCTCTTTCAGCTGATCAAGTAGTTCGTGTCTAAAACTGAACTCGGCCTCATAGAGTAGAGCCACCTTTTTGGCAGGTAATATCGCCATGAATTTTTGATGATATTCTCGCTTCAATTTGATGCGTTGTTCTTCTTCAGTAAATCGATCTTCAAAGAGCTGATTAAGTTCTTTGTCAGACATGGTTTCAATATCTGGTTTTTGATGACCCTTTTCTTTTCTCGATTTATGAAGCGCAAACATTTTACTCTCATACTCATTGTAAATAGGCCAAAATTGTTGAGCTTCTTCAGGCGTTAGATCTACTTTTTGAGTAATGTAGGCTACCTTTTGAGCTTTAATCTTTTCAAATTTTTCGTCTTTATTCTGAGCGAATGAACTCGAAAATGAAAGCAAGAATAAACAGGTTATAAATATGTATTTCATGATGTAATGTCTATAATGATGCGTAAATATCAAATTCTGACAAATCGGTAGATTCAAGGTATTCAGAAACATCATCAGTATCTAATGCTGATGAATTGGAAATAGATTCTTCGTTAATGGCCTCAGAAATTGTTGCTTCTTCAAGGTTAGATAATTCGTAAACCAAAACTTCATCCGTTTCGTAAACCTCAGAATGATCTGCTACAGGATTGTTAAAATATAGCTTGAAATTTGATTGATAGGCTCCAAGAAACAAACCGACTAAAACAGCTACAGCAGCTGCAGCGGAAGTAATGAATCGCTTGTTCTGAGATTTACTTTTCTCGATGCTGATTTTATCCCAAATCTCTTTTTCAGATTTCTCTTTAAAGCCCACAGGAGTTTTAAAAGGATTCTTTTTTAGATCGGGATCATCTATGTTGAACATTGGTTTCATATCTCTTAGATTATATAGTGTATCAATGGTTTAATTGGTCTTTTACAAATCCCTCAATTTTCTTTACTGCGTGATGGTAACTAGCTTTTAAAGCACCAACTGAAGTGTCTAAAACAGCAGACATTTCTTCGTATTTCATTTCGTCAAAATACTTCAATTGAAAAACTATACGTTGCTTTTCTGGAAGGGTAAGAATTGCTTTTTGAAATATGCGTTGGTATTCATTTCCATCAAAGTAAGAATCGCTTTCTAATTTACTGGCTAACTTCTCTTCGTAAGTGTCTAAACTTAGAAAGTTCCTGCGTTTTTTCTTGCGGATAAACTCCAGGCATTGGTTGGTTGCAATTTTGTAAATCCAGGTGTACAAATTGCTTTCACCTCTAAAGGTGTCACGTTTTTCCCAAACCTTGATGAAAGTGTCTTGCAATACATCGGCAGCGTCATCATGATCAATAACTATGCGTCTGATTAAAGCATAAACACGATCGTGATACGTTTCGAGAAGTTCAGCAAACTGTTCCTCTTCGCGTTGCTTATTTGAAATTGCGCGCATGCCCATATTGAAATGCTTTGCTGCTTCCATAAGTTAATAGATGCAGTAAATCAAAAATGGTTTAACGCTAAAGTTATATTTATTTGATGTGGATTGGTATAAAATTTCCTTAAGTTTAAACATAAAATAACCGTCATGCTGGACTTGTTTCAGCATCTCAGCCATAGTTGGTTTGTATAAATCCCAATGTCTCCCTCGATACAATACCTCACTGCGTTCGGTACCACTCGGGATGACAGTCTCTTTTTACCTGATACTTTGTTGTTCGTACTTTATATGGTTGAATAAAGGTTTGCAAAATTCACCAGTCTCCCTCGATACAATACCTCACTACGTTTGGTACCACTCGGGATGACAGTCTCCTTGTACTTGGTACTTAATACTTCGTACTTCTTTTGTGAAATCTCTTTGTGCTCTTTGTGTCTTTTGTGGTTGAGAAAAAGGTTTGCATAGTTCACCTGTCTCCTTCGATACAATACCTCACTGCGTTCGGTATCACTCGGGATGACAGTCTCTTTGTACTTCCTGTGGTCATAAAAAAAGCCCCTCGAATGGAGGAGCTTTCTATATCGTAAAGGATTGAAAATCCTTATTTTCTAGTAATTACTTTTTCAGCTGCTTTCACAATATGCTCAGCATCTAAGCCGTATTTTTTCATCAATTGTGCTGGAGTACCAGACTCACCAAATTGATCTCTTACAGCCACAAATTCTTGAGGTGCTGGTTTGTTTGCTACTAATAATTCAGCAACGCTACCACCTAAACCACCTAATAATTGGTGTTCTTCAGCTGTTACCACACAACCTGTTTTAGCTACTGATTTTAAGATAGCCTCTTCATCCAATGGTTTAATCGTGTGAATGTTGATGATTTCAGCATCTATACCTTTTTCACGAAGGATTTCCTCAGCAACAATCGCTTCCCAAACTAAATGTCCGGTAGCAATGATGGTTACATCTTTTCCTTCTTTAATTGTCCATGCTTTACCAATCTCGAATTTTTGATCAGCAGGAGTGAAGATTGGAACGCTTGGTCTACCAAAACGCAAATAAACAGGGCCATCGTAATCAGCGATAGCTTTAGTTGCAGCCTTCGTTTGATTGTAGTCACAAGGATTGATAACAGTCATTCCAGGCAACATTTTCATCAAACCAATATCCTCTAAGATTTGGTGAGTTGCACCATCTTCTCCCAAAGTTAAACCAGCGTGAGAAGCACAAATTTTAACGTTTTTGTCGCTATATGCTACACTCTGGCGAATTTGATCGTAAACGCGACCTGTGGAGAAGTTGGCAAATGTTCCAGTGAACGGAATGTAACCGCCAATGGTTAAACCAGCAGCAACACCAATCATGTTTGCTTCAGCAATACCTGCTTGGAAAAAACGGTCAGGATGCGCATCTGCAAAGGCATTCATCTTTAATGATCCAGTTAAGTCGGCACAAAGTGCAACTACCTTTTCATTGGTTTCACCTAATTCTGCTAATCCGGCACCAAAGCCTGAACGCGTGTCTTTTTTGTCGGTTGCTTCTAATATTTTCATGTGCTAAAACAACTTTAGAGGAACAGATGCTCCTGGAGATATGGTAAATTCTTTTTCTCGTGTAAACTTGCTATCGTGTGAAGCTCGTGGTCTAAAAACTACTTTGTATCTACCCGGTTGTATGCGGATGGACTCATTTCTTGCATTTGGATTGAGGTTAATGACCCATTCCATTTTATCGCCTTCAACTTTAAATATGGCTCCATATCCTGTTTGATTGCGAATAATTGTAACAATTCCGGGAGGAGGTAATTCAATGGTTGTTGTTGTACTTTGATCTATTTGTACATCGTTGATATACGTTCTTGGGAGTGTTAAAATCTCAAGATCATATGCTCCAACAAGGTACTTTTCACTCGTTCCCATCATTTGAGAATTGAGTGTTTGCATTTTTCCTTTTTGACGAACAATAGCTGCTGGTTGCGCATTTTGAACTTGACCATTCGGCTTCAATTCCAAGGTTCCTTGTGCCGCTTTTACAGCAACAATGTTGTGCGTTCCTGGAGTGATATTTACATCCTTTTTGTAAACAGGTGGAATGGTGTGAACTTGCAAACTGTAGTTTGTTCCAGGATCTAAATAAACCGTATCTGGATTTCCAGCGCTGTTGATGGTATGTACGTAGTTGATTTCAGCTTCGCCAGATGAGGTATTGTAAAAAGTGTACGGAACATTGGTTTCAATTGGATCATTGTTTACATCCAATAAATTAACCTGTGCTGTTGTTGAGTTAAGTGCTTGAGAGATTACAATGTTCAACACATTGCGGAAAATCTGCTCGTTACTCGCATCAAAGAAATTACCTACACATTTGAAGGTTTGTTTGAATGAATCATCCAACCCAATACCGATAACGAATGGTTTTAAAATGATGCCTTTTTTGCGCAAAGCTCTGGCTACAGCACAAGGGTCTCCATCACATTCTTCAATACCATCGGTAATTAAGATGATAATATTTCGGCAGTTGGAACAATTCGGAAAGTCTTCACCAGCTTTTTCTAAAGTCATAGCAATTGGGGTAGTCCCTTTTGGGCGAATAGTACCCATTGCTTCTTTGATAGCTAAAGCATTGTTAGCTCCAAACCCAACTTCTAACTTGGTGTCTTTACAATCTTGTCCGTGTTGAAAATGACTTTGATGTCCGTAAACACGAAGAGCCATTTCTAAATTCTTCACGTTCTGAAGGCTGTCCATCGCTTCATTTAAAAGCTTTCGGGCAACATCGTGTTTTGTGCCGCTTTCCCACTTACCATTCATGGAGTTCGATCCATCGTAGATGAAAAGTACTCGCGTTTTCATCTGTTTTTGTGGTAAAGCCATATTCGCCCACATCAAAAGTGGGAGAATCAATAAATATGTTTTGAGAAATTTCAAATTAATAATCTCCAAGTGTTTCTTCCAATTGATCCAAAGCTTGTGCCAATTGCTCATCGTTAGGAGCAACACCATGCCATTTATGAGATCCCATCATGTAATCAACACCTTGACCCATTTCAGTTTTCATAAGAACCATTACCGGTTTTTCTTGACCAAGTAGTGATTTGGCTTTGTTCAAACCTTCAACGACTTCGCTCATTACGTTACCGTTCATTTCCATTACAGTCCAACCGAAAGACTCGTATTTTGCTCTCAAATCACCAAGACTCAAAACATCGTCAACATCACCATCAATTTGACGGTTGTTCCAGTCGATGATACCAACTAAATTGTCGATTTTATTGTGAGCTGCATACATGGCTGCTTCCCAAACCTGTCCTTCTTGTTGCTCTCCATCGCCCATTAAAACGAAAACGTTTTTATCGTCTTTGTTGAGCTTTTTAGCTTGAGCAGCACCACTCGCAGCAGACAATCCCTGACCTAAAGATCCTGAAGCAATACGAATTCCTTCTAAGCCTTCATGCGTAGTTGGGTGACCTTGCAAACGGGTGTTGATGAAGCGGAATGTACTCAATTCACTCACTTCAAAATAG
>CAJWSQ010000082.1 GCA_913045895.1 uncultured Flavobacteriales bacterium
ATACTTTGACCTCTTCGTCTAATTCTTCTTTTCGAGCCAATAACTCTGGAATTTCTTCCTTAGCCATTTCCTTCAATTCAGGATCTTCATCAGAAGCAGCTATTTCCTTGTTGGTTTCGATGTTACCTAAAACGGTTTTATACTCTTCATAAACCTTAACGACCTCTTCCAACTCTTTGTACTCGCGATTCAGCTTAACATAGCGATCCATGTCTGCTATGATATCTGGATCGGTAATCAAACGACTTACTTCTTCAAATCTATCTTTAATTGCCTGTAGCTTGTCTAACATATATTACGCGTATTCAAACTTTCCAAATGGTGATTCGATGGTCAACTTTTTACTTTCAGAAGCTTCAACTCTACCAACAACTTTAGCATCAACTCCAAAAGATTTAGAGATTTCAATGATACGAGCCGCTGACTCCTCATTGGTATAAATCTCCATACGATGCCCCATATTAAACACCTTATACATTTCTTGCCATTCCGTTCCAGATTCTTTTTGAATCAGATTGAACAAAGGTGGAACATCAAACATGTTGTCTTTAATAACATGCACACTATCTACAAAATGAAGAATCTTAGTTTGAGCTCCACCACTACAGTGAACCATGCCATCAATGTTAGGTCTTAATTCACTCAATATTTTTTTAATAATTGGTGCATATGTACGGGTTGGAGACAAGACCAATTTACCTGCATCTAAAGGAGACCCATCTACTGAATCTGTTAATTCTTTGGTTCCACAATAGACCAAATCTTCAGGGACAGCATTGTCATAAGTCTCAGGGAAAGCTTTAGCTACTGCTTTTGAGAAAACATCATGGCGAGCAGATGTTAATCCATTACTTCCCATTCCACCATTGTACTCCAATTCATAAGAAGCCTGTCCGAATGAAGCCAATCCAACAATCACATTTCCTGGTTTGATGTTAGCATTATCAACTACATCTGATCTTTTAATGCGAGCTGTAACTGTAGAATCTACAATGATGGTACGAACTAAATCTCCAACATCGGCCGTTTCGCCTCCCGTTGAAATAATAGAAACACCATGTTTTTTCAACTCAGTTAGCAACTCTTCAGTTCCGTTGATAATAGCTGAGATAACTTCACCTGGAATGAGGTTTTTATTTCTACCAATGGTTGAAGACAACATGATGTTTTCAGTTGCCCCAACACAAAGTAAATCATCAATATTCATGATGAGTGCATCTTGAGCAATTCCTTTCCAAACAGAAAGGTCTCCGGTTTTCTTCCAATAGGCATATGCCAAAGAAGATTTTGTTCCAGCACCATCAGCATGCATAACGATGGCATATTCATCATCACCTGTTAAATAATCAGGAACGATTTTACAAAACGCTTTTGGGAACAATCCCTTATCAACGTTTTTGATGGCTTTATGTACATCAGTTTTATCGGCTGAAACACCGCGGGCTCCGTATCTTGACGCGTCACTCATAATTATTCTATAAAAAAAGAAGCATCCAATCTGATGATTGAATGCTTCTGCAAAAGTATTTATTCTATTCTATTCTTCAGAAGGAGTTTCTTCTTCACCCGAAGATTCTTCTGTTGCTGGCGGAACATAGTCGTCTCTTAATACTTTGAATGTAGTACGTCTATTCTTTTGGTGAGCAGCTTCTTGCTCTTCTTTCGTTGGCAATTGTGCAATTTGCTCATCACTAATACGAGGTTGAGACTCACCGTAACCTTTAGCCATCATACGATCCGCATTAATACCTTTAGATACTAGGTAATCAACACAAGACTGCGCACGTTTTTGAGAAAGTTTTTGGTTAGCAGCATCAGATCCACGAGTATCCGTATGTGCCATCAACTCAATAACAATGTTTGGATTTTCTGTAAGTGTTTGATATAAATAATCCAATGAATCTTTAGAGTTAACTGAATCATTAACTTGAAGTTCCCATTTACCTAAGTCATAACGAACCTCTGGAAAGTCAATTTCACCTTTCATTGGTTGTAGTTTAAAGTCATGCTTAAATCGGGTTGACTTTTGAATACCTACAGTTGTTTCTTGACCTTTTCCTTTCAAGTAACCATCAGCTGATACTTCAAGTGTGTAAGAAGTACCTTCTAATATATACCTTTCGTCAGAACCTTCTTTTTCATCAAACTCATAGTATCCTAATTCGTCAGCTGTAACCTGAACTGAACTTCCGTCTGTACCTGTAAGTAAAACTGTAGCGCCTGGAATTGATTCTCCAGTAACCAAATCAGTAATTACACCATCTATGATAAATTTCAATGGTGGGATTCTGAAGCTCCAGATATCGTCTTTACCTCTAGTACCATCTCTATCTGAAGTTAGATAACCTCTTTCGGCTTCTCCTTCGAAAATAATACCAAAGTCATTAGCACTAGAGTTGATTGGGTATTGCATGTTTTGCACGTTACCCCAAGAATCATTTTTACCGTTACGTTCAGCAACAAAAATATCTAAACCACCCATTCCTGGATGACCATTAGAAGCGAAGTATAACCTTCCATCTTGACGGATATATGGGAACATTTCATCTCCATCCGTATTAACCCCTTCAATATTGATTGGTGCACTCCAAGTCTTTTCTCTCTTGTCGTATTTAACTAACCAAATATCTTTTCCTCCTTTACCACCTGGCATATCAGAAGCAAAGAACATATATGAGTCATCACTTAAACCAACTGTTGGATGACCAATTGTTGAAGTATCTGGCTTCTTAATGTCTACTAACTCAGCCTCAGCCCATGATCTACCCATAGTGCGAGTTTTGTATATGACACATCCAACTTTTTTGTTTTTTTGAGTAGCACAACGAGTAAAGTATAGCTCTTTGTATCTGTCATCCATTGCAGCACTACCCTCGTTTGCATCAGGACTATTAACCATTTCTGGTAAAGGTTGAGGAACAGACCACTTTCCTTTTTTATCTCTTTTGGTGTACCAAAGAGCAGAGAAGCTTTCTCCAGAGTTTGGATCAATCTCATTACCCATTGAACCTTCACGAGTTGATGTAAAAATCAACTCATCAAATTTCTTGTCAGCATACGTTGGACTAAAATCAAACTGCTTTGAATTTAAAAGTGGGTCTGGCTCAACAGAGTATCTTGTTGGATTATCAACCCACTCTTGTGCTACTTGGCATGATTTAATTGCTGTTTGAGCCTTAGCATCATTCGGAGCTAAATCTTTGTACTTCTGAAATTCTACCAAAGCATCATCATATCTACCTTGTTTACGGATCGCATCCGCGTAAAAATACTGAGCTTCTGGATCAGAATATCCAGACTTAACAGCTTTATCTAACCAGCTTTCTGCATTTTGGTTATCCTCTAAGAAGTAGTATGACATCCCAATTTTGTAAAGGATAAGCTTTTTATCTTCCGCCTTTTTAACCTTTGAATATGCCTTTTTATATGCGTCAATAGCCTCATAATAAGCTATATTCTCATATAAGTTATCAGCCTCGTCTAGAGGTCCTTTTTGAGCTGTAGTGATAAGGGGTAATGTTAATAATGATAGGAGAAACAGCGTAAATCTTGCAAATTTCATAAGTATGACAGAATTGGTTCTGTAGATATCATCTACGATTTCGAGATTGCCAAAATAATAAATTTTTGTTTTCAAAAACGAAATGCCCCGTGTCAATTCACGGGGCACCTCATAAAAACTTTAATATTTGATGAATTATTTAGTAAATAACATCTCACGATACTTAGGCAATGGCCAATCGTTGTTATCAACTAATGCTTCAAGTTTATCAACTTCGTAGCGTAAAAGCTCAAAGTATGGGACAACGTTCTCACAATATGCCTTAGCTTGATCAGCAGCATCTTCAAGAGCATTTGCCTTCTTACGTTCTTCAGTCATTTCGTCAACTTTTGACTTAACAGTCTGAATACGCTTGCTTAATTCTTCTACAATTGAAAGTTGTTCAGCTCCGTAAGTTTTGAAATCAGCTCCATAGATTTCTTTCAAACCTCTTACGTTTTCAACTACTGTAGATTGGTATTTAATTGCAGCAGGAAGAATATGATTCATTGCCATATCAGCCATTACACGAGATTCGATTTGAATCTTCAATTTGTAATTCTCTTGGTTTATTTCATATCTGGCTTCTTGCTCACGCTTAGACATGATATCTAAGCTTTCAAATAAGTCTAATACTTTTTCTTCAAGGTAGAAATCTAAAGCATGAGGAGTAGTTTTCACGTTAGAAAGACCGCGTTTTTCAGCTTCTTTCACCCACTCATCTCCGTATCCATTACCTTCAAACAAAATATCTCTTGATTCAGTAATGTATCTTCTCAATACTTCAAGGATAGCATCATCTTTTTTCTTACCACCTTTAATCAATCCATCAACATCTTTCTTGAAAACTGCTAATTGCTGAGCCATTGCTGCATTTAATGCAATCATTGGGGCTGCACAGTTAGCTGATGAACCTACCGCTCTAAACTCAAACTTATTACCAGTGAAGGCAAATGGAGATGTACGGTTACGATCTGTATTGTCTAATAAAATCTCAGGGATTTTACCGATGTTCAATTTCAATTCAGTTTTCTCATCAGGAGAAAGAGCTTTACCAGTTACACGTTTCTCAATGTCCTCTAATACTTGAGTTAACTTAGAACCGATAAAGATTGATAAGATAGCTGGAGGAGCTTCGTTGGCACCTAAACGGTGATCATTTGCAGCTGAAGCAATTGATGCTCTTAATAAATCAGCGTGATTATGAACCGCTTTGATTGTGTTAACGAAGAATGTTAAAAACCTCAAGTTGGTTTTAGGAGTTTTTCCAGGAGCTAACAAGTTTCTGTTTTTGCTCGAGTTTGTTCCTAATGACCAGTTGTTGTGTTTTCCTGAGCCGTTGATACCAGCAAACGGTTTCTCATGTAATAATACACGGAAATCATGTTTGTGTGCTGTTTTCTCCAAAATATCCATCAATAACTGGTTGTGATCTACAGCCAAGTTACATTCTTCAAATACTGGAGCTAACTCATATTGGTTTGGAGCAACTTCGTTGTGGCGAGTTGTTACAGGAATACCTAATAGTAATGCCTCTTTTTCGAAATCTCTCATGAAAGCTGTTACACGATCAGGAATGTTTCCGAAATAATGATCATCTAATTGTTGACCTTTAGATGAAGCTTGACCGAATAAAGAACGACCTGTTTGAATCAAATCTGGACGAGCAGCATGCAATGCAGCATCAACCAAGAAATATTCTTGTTCCCAGCCCAAAGTAGAAGTTACTTTAGTTACGTCTTTATCGAAATACTGACATACTTCAGTAGCTGCTTTATCAACAGCACTTAATGCTTTTAATAAAGGTGCTTTGTTATCTAATGCTTCACCTGTATATGAAACAAAGATTGTTGGAATACATAATGTAGCTCCTATTAAAAAAGCTGGAGATGTTGGATCCCAAGCAGTATAACCTCTTGCTTCAAACGTGTTACGGATTCCACCATTTGGGAATGAAGAAGCATCTGGCTCTTGTTGAACCAATTGGTCTCCACCGAAAGTTTCAAATGAGCGACCATCTGCTGTTGGTGTGTAGAATGCATCGTGTTTCTCTGCTGTTCTACCCGTTAATGGTTGAAACCAGTGAGTGTAGTGCGTAGCACCTTTACTCATTGCCCAAGCTTTCATAGATGAAGCAACTTGATCAGCAATTTTACGATCGAGGCGAGTGCCTTTTTCCATCGCTTCAACAACACTATCATAAGCTTCTTCGCTCATGAATTGTTTCATGCTTTCACGATTGAAAACATTAGCACCGAAATAATCAGAAATTTTTGTTGATGGAGTTATTACCTCCTGCGCTTGGCGAGACATGGTTTTTTCCAGCGCGATGAACCTTAGCATCATGACTTAAACTCTTTTAGTTTTAGCAAAGGTAATTTCAGAAGGGGGTTTTCGGTAAAATTCTGTGATTTTTTTTTAACAGGTTATGAAAACAACCAGGGTAGATCAAGAAAAAGTGTGGTTTTATGCTTTAAGCATGAATATCGTAACAATATAGGCCACATAAATCAAGAATAAAATGGCTCCTTCTAATCGAGAAATGGTTTTATGAGTAATCATAAAGGGCATAACGATAAAAGCAATTGCCGAAACCCAAACCATATCGAATGAAATAACTTCTTGATTTACAGAAATAGGAGTGATAAGCGAAGTTATTCCTAATATAGCATTGATATTAAAAATGTTTGATCCAATTAGGTTACCTACTGATAGGTCTGTTTGATGCCTGAATGCAGCCAAGATAGAAGTGATCAATTCCGGTGCTGATGTACCAAAAGCAACAATTGTTACACTTATTATCAAATCACTTACACCAAAACTCTGAGCTACATCTACTGCACCATCAACAAGCCAATCTGCACCAAAAGCTAATCCAGCACACCCTAAAAGAATATATAGCACATCTTTCCAAGGTTTACCTTCTACTTGAGTTTCCTCTGGAGACTCTGTTGCCAGCTTATTGTCTTTTCTAGATTTGATAATTAAGAAAACAGAAAAGGCAATTAATGTGATAAAGAGTATGGCACCTTCCCAAAAAACCAATTCATGATCCAACATGAATAAATAAACCAAGATTGAGCTCCCCATCATCATGGGCCAATCAATTCTGAGGGAATTTCTATCAACTGCAATTGGCCAGACTAAAGCCGTGAGGCCAAGAACTAATGCTAGATTGGCAATGTTCGATCCTACAACATTGCCGATTGAAATATCAGGGTGTCCTCCTAAAGCAGCTTTAACACTTACTAAAAGTTCTGGTGTTGATGTACCAAAAGACACTATCGTCATTCCAACAACTAAAGTTGAAACACGAAAACGAAATGCCAAATTAACAGCTCCTTTTACAAGAATTTCACCACCAATTATCAGGGTAATTAAACCAGCAACAAGGAGAATATATGACATATTATTTGAGTAGGTTATTCAGATTTATTTTTGTCTGAGTTGTTGTTTAACTGACGGTTGATATCTACATCTCGTTTCACGTCATTAACTGTGTCTTGGATATCTCTTTGAATATCATCAGTTGCATCTTTTAGGTATCTAATACCTTTTCCTAAGCCACGGGCAAACTCAGGAATCTTTTTCGAACCGAATAAGAGAAGAATGATGAAGAGTATAAAAAAAATCTCTCCACCGCCCATATTGAAAAACAAAAGCATACTTGCCATATCGATTTCTAACTGGTCAAAGATATAATTAAAAAAGCCTCCTTCCATCATTACGATGAAGGAGGCTTTTGTGTTCTATATTAATTGAGATTAGTCTCTCAATTTCTTTTTAGATGACAAATCCAATACGGTTGGAGATGCGATATAGATTGATGAATAAGTACCAACTATTACACCAACCATCAATGCAAATACGAATCCACGAATTACTTCACCACCAAAAATAAAGATGATTAACAATACGATGAATGTACTCATTGATGTATTCAATGTACGACTTAATGTGCTATTCAATGCAGAGTTGATTAACTCTCCCTCTTCATGTTTTGGATGAATTTGGAAGAACTCACGAATACGGTCAAATACAACAACCGTATCATTGATTGAGTAACCTACAACCGTTAAAATAGCTGCAATAAATGCCTGATCAATTTCTAATGAGAATGGTAAGAATCCATATAAAATTGAGAATACAGATAGCACAACCAATACATCATGCGTCATTGCAACCAATGCACCAACTGAATATTGCCATTTACGGAATCGAATTAGGATGTATAAGAAGATTACAATTAACGAGAAGATTACAGCTAGAATTGCTGCCTCTTTAATATCATCTGCAATTGTTGGTTCTACTTTTTGAGAAGTTAATTCTTCAGCAAATTGAGACTGTGTTTGATCTCCCAAGTATGGTTTTAAACCTTCGTATAACTTACCTTGAACTAAGTCTTCTACATTATTATCTGTACTGGTGATCATATACTTCGTAGTGATTTTCACTTGGTTATTAGATCCAAATGTTTTCACTTCTGGCATTTGTTTCACACCATCTTCACCTACAAATTGTTCACCTAAAGCATTGGTGATAGCTGTTACATCAGCTGGTTGCTCAAAACGAACGATGTAAGAGCGACCTCCAGTGAAATCAACGCCATAATTCAACCCACGAGTAAACAATGAAATAATTCCGATAAGAATAATTGTTCCTGAAATACCGTAGAACATTTTACGCTTTCCAATGAAATCAACCTTTGCATTGGTTAATACATTATCGGTCATCTTAGTCGCAAATGGAATTGATTTAGAGCTTTCCATTCTGTATTCAAACAACAATCTCGTAATGAAGATTGCAGAGAATAATGACGTTAGGATACCGATGATTAATGTAGTTGCAAAACCTTGAATTGGTCCTGTTCCGAAAACCAATAGAATTACACCTGTTAACAATGTAGTTACGTTGGCATCTAGGATTGAGCTATATGCATTGTTGTAACCATCTGTGATTGCCAATTTAAGACCTTTACCAGCTCTCAACTCTTCACGAATACGCTCATAAATAAGAACGTTAGCATCAACCGACATACCAATAGTTAAAACGATACCAGCAATACCTGGCAAAGTTAACGTTGCACGCAATGAAGCTAAAACCCCCATTACGAAGAACAAGTTAACGATCAATGCGATATCAGCAACGATACCCGCCTGAGAGTAGTAGAATATCATGTATACTAATACCAAACCAAGCGCAATCATGAATGAACTCCAACCACTATTGATAGATTCTTCACCCAATGATGGACCAACAACAGCCTCTTCAATAATGTGAGAAGGTGCAGGTAATTTACCAGCTTTTAAAACACCAGCTAAGTCACTAGCTTCTTGCTGAGTGAATCTTCCTGAGATTTCAGTTCTACCTGAAGGAATTTCACCTTGAACACGAGGAGCACTGTATACTAAACCATCTAATACAACAGCTACAGATTTTAAGTTATTAGCATCTGCAGATGCTTCGCGAGTCATTTCTCTCCACTCTTTTGAGCCTGTTGCATTCATATTCATTACAACAGTTGGGTTACCTAATGCATCAGCGCTAACAGATGCATCAATAACAACATCACCCTCAATACGAGCTAAACCACCTTTAGGAACTTTAGCAACATATAAACCGTAAACATCAGAAGAACCTTCAAGAGGTTTTGCATCCCAAACAAATCGAGATCTTGGAGGGAATAATCTGCGGATATCTTTTCTTTTTAAGTATGCATTAACCTTAGTAGTATCACTTGCGCGCGCCATACCAACCATTGGTTGATTTGCTGCTTGAACAGGATTAAGGATAATGAATAACGGGTTTTGCTTAGCTACTTCTTCACGAGATAAATCATTACCTAAAGAATCTGTGGCAGCTGTATCTTCATTTGAAGAATTAGCCATCATATCTTCAAGAGATTGATCTTCATCAACCGTTTCAGTTTCTGTAGAAACTGTGTCAATTACTTCTTGAGTCGTTTCTTCAACATCATCTTGCAAAGCACTAATTGCATCTACTGCATCATTATCTTCAGATGAATCATCTGTTTTAATAGTTGCAGCAAGAATTGAGTTAGCTCTTTCTAATGAAGGATAAATTTCAGCGTTTTGATACGTTTCGAAGAACTCCAATTTTGCTGTTCCTTGAAGTATCTTACGTACACGATCTTTATCTTTAACACCTGGCAACTCAACAACAATTCTACCAGTACCTGTTAAACGTTGAATTTTAGGTTGAACAACACCTAAGTTATCAACCCTTTTACGCAAAACTTGCTCTGTACGAGAAATAGCTTCTTCAGCTTCTGTTCTGATAATTTCTAAAATCTCAGCATCAGTAGCATCTGCACTAATTTTCTCTTTGTTCTCTAAGTTGTGGAAAATTGCAGCCAAAGGATAATCAGCAGCAACCTCTTTGTGAGCTTCTTCGAAAAGAGTTACAAATGGCTCTTGAGATGAATGTTGCATCTCTCTAGCACGAGCCATGATTTTGTTGAACTCAACGTTTCCTTTGTTACTACCAGCTAAAGCATTAATTAAATCTGGAACTGAAACCTCAAGTGTAACATGCATACCACCTTGAAGATCTAACCCAAGATTGATTTCACGCTTTTTACAATAGGCATAGTTAAATCCTAAAACTGGATAAACTTCTTCAGAACCTTTGTTCAATAAGATCGTTGTTTCAAATGATTGTAACGCTGAATCTTGTTGATACAAAGAAAGCTCTTGAGTTCCTGATAAAGAATCAACACGTGTTTGGGCAAGCTCATGAGCATCTTTTTCAACTCCGTTAACTACCCAAGTGAAAGAAATTTGGAAAATACATGCCAATACTAGCAATACCGTAAAGATCCAAACCGCACTTTTGTTTTGCATTGTTGTTTAAGTATAATTGGTTGTTGTGTGCACCATTTTAAATAAGTGCGCAAATATAAAATTTCGATGATTTTTCACCAATTTGCGAAAGTAGCGTAAAATCAAGCCTTTGCAAGAATTAATTTAGTTTTTAATACATCCATAATGAGTAAAAAACAACAAGAATCTAAGAATCACCCAGTTGTGTTGTTTGATGGCTATTGTCATTTATGTGATGGAACCGTGTCAAATTTATTGAAATTAGATCGAGAAAAAATTTTGCAATTCGCTCCTTTACAAGGAAATTTCGCAAAAGATATTCTTGAAAAACACCCCGAATATAGAGAAACTGATAGTATATTATTGGTTGAAGGCGACCAGATTTCCGAAAAATCTGAAGCTGTTTTCAAAATCATCGGATACTTGCCTCCCTATTTGTCTTGGTTTAGAATAATGCGAATTATCCCTCTACCTATTAGAGATGTGGTTTATGACTGGATTGCAAAAAACCGAATTCGATTTATGGGCAAA
>CAJWSQ010000083.1 GCA_913045895.1 uncultured Flavobacteriales bacterium
CGTTTAAGTCAACTGCTGTAAACACAACCAGGTTGTTTCCGATGTTGTTGCAGTTGAAAGTAGTTCTACTGATTGAAGTTGATTGTAAACCACAATTATCATATGAACCTCCATCAATATCATTTGCCGTAATGGATGCTGTTCCACTGGCATTCAGATAAATTGAAATGGCATTTGTAATAAGGGTTGGTCTAACCGTATCTGCAACTTGAACAGTAACATCACTAGATTTAGTATTTCCGTGAATATCTGTTGACGTTATTGTAACCGTATTGGCACCTACGTTATTACAATTGAAGCTATTGGTGTTGATGTAAATGGTATCGATTCCACAACTATCGTAAGAGTTGGTATTGATGTCATTAACGGTAATAGTTGCGTTACCAGCTGTATCCAGATAAATTGTTGGCGACTGTGTTACCAAGGTTGGTTTAACACTATCAATTACCGTTACTTCAAAAGAAATTGATGTTGAATTACCTTGAGCATCTTGAGCGGAGAACGTTAATGTGTTAGAGCCGATATCTGCACAAGTAAAAGTACTGTCTGAAATTGTTCTTGTGAATGAGTTACAGTTATCCCAAGAATTAGAATCAACTTGATTTATTGAGATAGAACCGAAACCTGCACCATTGAGATAAACATCTAAATTTCTGGCATACAATATTGGTCTAGTTGTATCATAAACCGTTACTGTGAATGCCCCTACTCTTTGATTTCCGTTTATATCTAAAGCAGTAAATGTTTCATTATTCACACCAATATCAGAACAAGAGAAATCGTATTGTGATAGATAAACCGAATCTACTGTACAGTTGTCTGATGAGCCGTTATTAACCTGTGAAGCATTTATGCTAGCTTGTCCATTCGCATCTAAATACAAAGTCATATTCTGCGTATGAACAATTGGTTTAATGGTATCTAAAACATTAACAAAAACAGTTGCATTTGATGAATTTCCACTTTGATCGGTAATGGTATAAGTAACCGAATTTGATCCTAAATCATTACAACCAAATGCCGATTTACTAAGTGTACTTAAAGTGATAGAACAGTTATCGTAAGAACCTCCATTTACTTGAGATGTAGTTACTGTTGCTGTTCCTGCAGTATCTAGATAAACTGTAATTGGTGTATTTACAACTGGAGTTGGTGCAATGTTATCAATAACTGTAACCGTTACAGTGGTTGTGTTTGAATTCCCATTTACATCTAAAGCAGTTAAAACAACATTATTATCACCGGTGTCTGAACAAGTGAAATTATATTTCGATAACGTGAGTGTATCTATCGAACAGTTGTCAAAAGAACCATTATCAATTTGAGCCGCTGTAATGCTTGCTGCTCCATTTACATCAAGGTATATAGTTCTATTTTGACCAATAGGTGTTGGTATAATGGTATCACGAACTAAAACTGTGATATCAACTGTGTCATAATTGTATGCTCCAGCTAAATCTCTGTAATAACTAAAACTACTATCGCGAGCGATAAACTGAACGGTGTCTAAACCAACATCAGCACAAGTAAAAGTAGACTGTGATAACCAAGTAGAATCAACCATACAGTTATCTGTACTTCCATCTTCAACATCATTGGCAGATAATGTTGCATTTCCACTTGCATCTAAATAAACTGTATCGTTTTTAGCTTTTGCAACTGGTGCAATGGTATCGTAAATGATAACTTGAGCCTGAACGATAGTTGAATTTCCGTTGGTATCTGAAACTGTGTAGTTAATCAATAATTCACGTACAACAGAAGTGTCTTGTTCAATGGTTAATGATCCCGCTTCTACAGTACCTGTAGTATCTCCAAATTCCCACCCAACAACTCTATGATTTTCAGTATCTGCAATGTAAATATCTGTTCCGTTAACATAAACGTCTCTTGGATAATTCAAAGATTTGTTTGAAGCACTTGGACTATTTCCGCCAGCTACTAAAGTTCCAACAGTATCTGATGCTCCCCATAAAACAATACGGTTGTTGTTTTTATCAGCAACATAAACATCTTCTGCACTGGTAACAAACAAGCCTGTTGGAGCATCTAGTAATCTTAAAGTAGAACCTGCAGTATCGTACCCTGCTACAGTTGTACCAACAGTATCATTAAAATTCCACCTTTGAATACGGTTATTTCCGAAATCAGCGATAAAGTATTTTGAATTGACAACAGCGATATCATAAGGTAAGCTCAATTGACTGATAGAATCACCTTGTCCATTTCCACCTGCTACTGTTGTTCCAGATGAAGCACTTGATGCCCATCTTTGAATACGGTGATTGTAAGTATCCGCGATGTAAACATTATTTGATCCATCAACAAATACACCAGCAGGTCTATTCAACTGATTAGTGCCATTTCCTTGGCCGTTACCACCAGCAACTGTTGTTCCTGTTGAGGCACCGGGTGCCCAATATTGAATTCTGTTGTTCGAGAAATCGGAGACATAAACACCACCACTCGAGTTTACCCAAAGTCCAGCAGGATTACTCAATTGGTTGGCTGCACTACCTTGCCCATTTCCACCAGCAACCGTTGTTCCTGTTGTTGCTCCAGGAGCCCATCTTTGTACGCGGTGATTCAAGAAATCAGAAACGTAAATATTTCCGGATCCATCTTGATAAATCGAATACGGTGTGTTGAGCTTGTTTGCACCATTTCCGACATAAACAGAATCATCATTGATTACTGTTGAATAAGTATTCAGGTCTGAACAATCGAACAACGTATCAACTAAAACACGAGTAGAAATCTGGCAGTTATCTGTACTTGACGAATCAATTCTTGACGGATTAGTTGAAGCAATACCCGCAGCATTTATGAAAACGGTATCTGTAAATGTTGAAACACTTGGTCTTACCGTATCAACAACTGTAATGCTAAAAGTATCGTAAGCGATGTTCAAACAGAAATCCATCGCATAAAATGAATTTCGTGTAACACCAATGGTATATTGGTTGGTATCTGCAACACCAGCATCTTGTTGAACCAAGAAAATTCCCGACTGGCTATCAGTAACCCAACCTTGATTGATGAAGTAATTCTCGAAACTTGAATCAGCTCCCGTTAAGAAAGGCTTGATGATACAAACACTATCTGGAACGTATAAAGTTGTATCGTTAAATACGTTAAATGTTGGTGCTGTATAATCGTTGAATGGAGTTACTGTAACTGTATCATAACAAGTATATGATCCATCAACGATAGTTAAATAAACGGTATCAGGAGATGCAATTTGAACTCCACCAAAACTTACGTTTGGCAAAGAGTCTAAAGAACCAGAAAATGTAGTTGATTCAGATGTCCAAGAATAGGAAGTTGCTCCTACTGGTATTGCATTCAGCGTGATAGTGTCAATGTTACAAATTCCTGTATCACCCTCTAAAACGCCACAATTTACTACCTCAACAATTAATTCAGCAGTGTCTAATTCATTCCAGTTTGAATATTGATAAGTATAATATAGGTATGCTGAATCTGCTGGAGTTGTCCAAAATACATCAGACTCTATACTATCTGTTGAATTGATGGTAACATTTCCGTTAGCCGTAACCCAATCGTGTTTGAACACACGTGTATCTGAATTGCTATAAGAAGCTGTATAGGTTTCAGTATTATTCTTCAATAAACTGGTAACACCAGAAATTGAAGCGCTCGCAGGAGAAATATTCACCCACGCAGCTGTTGATGTTAAAGAACCATTTCTGTGGTTACTTGTGTAATCGTAAACTACCAATCCTGAACCTTGATCGAATTGATAATAACCTTCTAGGTTGGCAGTTGTAGAATCAAACTGTGTATGGATGTTTGATTCGATTTCAGACGCTGTTAATACTTTACTCCAAAATCTAAATTCATCTAATTGGCCATCAAATCGGTTTAAACCTAAACTACCAACTACTGAATTTGAACCAATGTAGAAGTGGTTACTGTTGTTGATGTCGTCTATTGAAGCAATATCCTCGCTTGAAACTACTGCGCCATCAATATAAATGTAAAGTGAATCTAATACTCGATCAAATACAAAGGCAACGTGGCTCCATTCATTTAAAGAAACAGATGCCGAAATATCAATTTTGTGATTGAAATCAACACCATTAGAATCTTTGATGTCAATGGCTAATGAATCGTCTTCTGTATATATTTCTAAGAAATTATTTACAGGTAAGAATCCGTTTAATGTTCCACTTCTACCGTCTTTTTCTAGAAGGTATGAGGTTCCCGACAAAGCATTGGGTTTTACCCAAAACTCAATACTGGCTCCTGATCCAATCGTTAATAATTCGGTATTGTTATCTGGAACAAATACGGTTGTTGATGAAACATCAACTGCGTGCGGTGCGGTTGGAGATTGTGCAAATCCCCAATTGAGTGCAAAAAACGCACCTAATATGGCCAAAAAAGGTTTCAAGATCGGGTCTTATTTTTTGGGTGTAAGTTTCATTTTCTTGTTGTTGGTCATCAACTTCATTCTCAAGGTAACTTCATGAGAACCACCAGTGTAATTTCTCATTTCGTTGATGACATAATCGTAAGAGTATGCGAACTCAATAAAGTCATGATCGTAACCAACTTGAAGAATAGCTGCTTCATTTAATCGGTATCCAGGAGCAAACCAAAAAGTTTTGCGGTATGAGAATTTGGTATTAACCTCAACCTGATAAGAACCAGCCTCAATTAATTGAGCTAAAGCAGATGGTGTAAAATCCCACGTTTTGCTTTTGCCCAATTCAAAAGTTGCTCCCCCCATTAAGTAGTACTGTCTAACGTAACCGTTATTAACAACATTATCTACATTGTAATCATCTACTCTAGACTGAATGAGGTTGTTTACAGATAAACCAACAAAGATTTTATCGCCCTCTTTGTAGTAGATACCAAAATTCGCATCTGGGATGATTTCGTAGTTGATGTTATTTACGATTGTGGTTAAATCCTCTTGATCATAAGTGGTCATTTTAGAAACCTCAAATTTGTGTTGAGAGAATGAGCCACCCAATCCGAAAGAGATAAACCTGTAATCACTTCCTTTTGGTGCTTTCAAATTCAATCGATATGCCATTGAAAGTGAAAATGCTGTTCTTCTAGATGGACCAGAAACTTGATTATCAAACCATCCACCAACACCAAAGTTAGATCCCACATTGGCATGTGTAGACATGGTTTGTGTAAGCGGAGATCCGTTAAAGCCAGCCCATTGTTTTCTTACATCAATTGAAACAGGCATGTATTCTTCAGTTCCAGCAACACCTGGATTGAAGTAATACTTGTTTTTGTGGTACAAGCTCATGTTCAACACTTGTTGAGCTGATACCAAGCCACTAATAAGGCTAAACAGCGAAATAAATAAGAGCTCTTTTTTCATCGAAGTATTGTTATTGTGCCGGAGTATGTTTCTCCACCGTTATTCAGATTAAGTACATAGAAATAGGTTCCTATCGGAAGTTCATTGCCTTTAAAAGTTCCATCCCAAGGAATGTACTCGCCACTTTTTTCAAAGACTTGCAAGCCAACTTGGTTATAGATTATCATTTGCATGTTTGGATACAGCTCGATGTTTTCGATAAACCATGTATCGTTAACACCATCTCCATTTGGAGTGATTGTGTTGGTTAGATTGATACAAGCCTCAGCACTTGGCTGAATGATGTATGAATCTGAAACCGAACATCCGTTAGCATCTGTTGCTGTTACTGAATATTCACCTGGGAATAATTCAACAGCTGGGTTTTCGTATTGACCATCGCTCCAGCTGAAAGAGAACGAACCAGTACCACCAGTAACTTCAACCTCAATTTCTCCATTACCAGCATCTCTACAACTTACATCAGTAATTAATGCTGATATTTCCATTGAATCTGGTTGAGAGACATAAGCTGAAACAACTGTATCACAAGCAAGTACATCAGTAATAGTAAGGATGTAGTTTCCAGCTGCTAAACCAGTAATATCTTCAGTAGTTTCATCATTAGACCACAAGTATGAATATGGTTCAGTATTTCCTGAAACAGTAACGTTAATTGCTCCAGAGCTTTCACCCGGACAAAGAATATCTGTTACAATCATCTCTACCGACCATGCATCTGGTTGAGGAATGAAATATGATTCTGTTTTCACACATCCGTGTTCATCGGTTACGGTAACTGTATAATCTCCTGTTGGGTATCCTGAAATTGTAGAAGTTGTTTTGTTCAGTACAAAAGTTGAATCACTCCATCTAAAGTCATAAGGAAGAACTCCACCTGAAACATTCACCATGATAGATCCATTTGATTCACCGTGGCAAACTACTGAGTCGATATCAACAACAAAAGCCAATGAATCGGGTTGATCTACGTAAACTGTATCCATGAAAATACAGCCGTTAGCATCAGTCATTGTTAAGAAGTAATCTCCACTTGTGATATCTGTAAATACAGGAACTGTGTGACCTGAAGACCAGTTGTAATAATATGGCGCTGTACCACCGTAAGGATAAAATTCGATCGTTCCATCATTTCCACCATAACATGAAACATGATAAACTATGGTATCTCCGTTTGGCAATGAAGCTGGCTCAGCAACTACAAAACTGTCTGTTAAAGTACAGTTGTGATCATCAGTTACTGTGATTACATAACTTCCAGCTGGAATGGTTACTAAATCTTCTGTTACCTGTCCACTATTCCACTGATAAGAGTATGGAGTAACACCACCTTGAATCATGAAGTTGATTGCTCCTGTAGAATCTCCATGACAAAGTACATCCGTTACAACTTCATTAGAAACTAATTGTGCTGGTTGCGTAACTACAAAAGTATCTACCCAAGTACATGCATTCGAATCTGTTAATGTTAACATGAAAGTATCCGCCTGAACAGAGGTCATGTCTTCAACACCATTCAAAGTAAAGTTTGAGCTTATCCATGAATATGAATATGGTGTTGTACCTCCAGTAGCTGTAATATCTACTTCACCAGTACTATTTCCGTAACAATCTACATTAGTAATGGTATTGGTTACTAAAATTGGAGCTGTTGGTTGATCTACGAAATAAGTATAGTTCGTATCACACCCTTGAGCATCAAGAATAGTAGCCGTATAAGTTCCTGTTACAACTCCGTTTAAATCTTGAGTTGTAGCCGAGTTTGTCCAAGAATACGTGTATGGCTGAGTACCACCTACTGGATGTAAATCAACAATACCCGAAGCATCTCCGTAGCACAATACATCTGAAATAGTAGATGTTGCTGTTAAAGGAGCATTAGGTTGTGAAACTACATAGTTTCTTGTAATCGTACATCCGTTATCGTCAGTTGCTAAGAATGTGTAGGTATCAGCTGTAAGTTGTGTTGCATCTTCGGTAGTTGCAACGGTAGCATTTTGAGAGTTAGTCCAAGAATACGTGTAAGGAGTTACTCCACCCGTCAATGTAACATCAACACTTCCATCGTTACCTCCGTAACAATTTACATCATCAATTAATCTTGTAATTGTGAATGCGGCAGGTTCTGCAACAACCATAGATTGACTGAAGCTACAACCTAAAGTATCAGTAATTGTTACTGCATAATTTCCAGCATACAACTGGTTTTGATCTTGCGTGTTTACTAATGTGTATGTGTTGTTTGTCCACTGGTAAGAGTAAGGCGCAGTTCCACCAGCTGGGGTAATATCTATTGAACCTGTATTGTTACCGTGACAATCAACATCCTGAACTGTGTAAGTAGATGTTAAAGGAGCTGCTGGTTGAGATAATGTTGTGTTATAAACCGTGTCGCAACCGTTAGCATCTGTAATCGTTACGGTGTAAGCTCCTACGTATAAATTAGAAGCATCTTTAGTTGTTGCACCAGTATTCCACGCATATGTGTAAGGAGTTGTACCACCAGTTGGCGTTTGAGAAACCGAACCTGTGTTAGTTCCATAACATGCAATATTTACACCACTCAATGTTGTTGTAAGAGGAGCATTTGGCTGAGTCACATTAACAGATACACTGTCTTCACAACCATTCAAATCTGTTACAAACAACTCATAAGAACCCGAGTATACATTCGATAAATCTTCAGTTGATGAAGAGAAAGCAGCTCCGTCTTTTTCCCATACATAAGTGTAAGTTGGAGTACCTCCTGATAAAGAAACGTCAACTGCACCATTTTGCAATCCGTAGCATGAAACAGCTGTTGGTTGTGCTGCTAATTGAATAGCCGATGGCTGCGTGATTGTAGCTTGAACAGTGTCTTTACATGCATTTGCATCTGTAATAATTACTTGATAGGCATCTGCTCCAATATTGCTTTGATCTTGATTGTTTGTCAATTGATAATTGGCACTTGTCCAAGAGTAAGCATAAGGAGTAGTACCACCAGTAACTGATAAATCAATTGCACCTGAAAGATTTCCGTAGCAATCAACATCTGTTTTGGTATAGCTTCCAACCAACGATGCTGCTGGTTGAGTAATTATATTCGAATAATTGGCCGAACAACCATTTCCATCTGTAATGGTAACATTATAAGTTCCAGCTGTTAAATTGGATAGATCTTGATTTGTATTTCCATTAGACCATAAGTAAGTGTATGTGTATGATCCACCTGCAGGTGTTAAATCGATTGATCCGCTGTTATTTCCATAACAGTCTACAGCTGTTAATACTTGAGTTGCACTAACTGGCGATGCTGGTTCGTTAACATCAAAATCATCAGAAATTGTACATCCGTTATTATCTGTAACTGTTAATGAATAATTATCTGCCGGAAGATTAATCAAATCTTGTAGCGTTGTTGCCATTGCTCCATTGCTATTTTCCCAAGCATAATTATACGCTGGTGTACCACCCGTTACTGTTACATCAATAACTCCAGTTGAATTTCCGAAACACAAAACATCAGTAACTGATTCGCTCATTTGTAAAGCCGAAGGCTCAGTAATGGTGTATAAATTGGTGTCTTTACAACCATTGGCATCAGTAATCGTTACAGTGTAATCATCAGCCTCAACATTCAACAAATCTTGAACAGGACTCAATGTATACTGAGTACTTTGCCAAGTGTAGTTGTAAGGAAAAGTACCACCAGAAACATTGATATCGATAGCTCCATCTGATAAAGCATTACAAGAAACATCTGTAAGTTGAGAAACAACAGTAATTGGCCCAACTGGTTGGGTAATGTTTCTGTTGTATGAACTCATACATCCTCTGCTATCGGTTACTGTCACTGCATAACTACCAGCTATCATATTATTGATTGACGAAGTAGTTGCGCCCGTACTCCACAAGTAACCGTAAGGTGCAGTACCACCAGAAACTGATGTAATTATATCTCCAGTTGCATCACCGTAGCACAATACATTATCAACCGTAATTGTATTCTGAACACTGTCTTGTGGTTGAGAAATGGTTACTGTTCTGTTCTTCGTACAGTTTTGAGCATCAGTTACGGTTACCGTGTACGTTCCTTGGACTAACCCAGTAATATCTTGCGTTGATGCCGAAAAACCACCACCATTTTTAGTCCAGCTATAGGTATAACCTGTAGTTCCGCCAGTTACAGTTAAATCAACTGCTCCATTTGAGCCATTATAACATGAAACTGGTGTATGCGTTTCTTGAACTAAAATCTCAGTTGGTTCTGTAATCGTAATACCACTTGATGATTTACAGTTTCTAGAATCAGTTACTGTGTAGCTATAAACATCTGCAGAAAGATTGTTCAACGAGTTGTTGGCAATCATAGTGGTTTGTGAGTTGTGCCATTGATACGTATACGGACCAACACCTCCACTTACATTTAAACCGATTGTTCCATTATCTGAATTGTAACACGTGTTGTTTGAACTACTTTCTGAAACAGCAATTGCAGCCGGTTCATATACTGTAATTGAAGGTGAAATTGTACACCCTTTATTGTCGGTTACAGTTACTGTGTAAGTTCCTGCACTTAACCCACTAACATCTTGTGATAAGGCTCCCGTACTCCATGCATACGTATAAGCTGCGGTTCCACCCCAAACAGTTAAATCAATTGAACCGTTTGATCCTGCATTACAAGAAACGCTGTCTCTAGTAGAATTGTATTGCAATGCCTGAGCAGGTTCTGATACAGTAAATGTGCGTGTAACCGTACAACTATTAGCATCTGTTACAGTTACGGTGTAAGAGCCATCTTGTAAGTTTGATGGATCTTGTGCTGTTCCGGCACCATTGCTCCACGCATATGTGTAAGGAGATTTTCCACCGTAAACGTTTAAATCAATTGATCCTGTAGCTTGATTTTTACAATCAACTGGAGTTGAAGTTCCTGTTAATATCAATTGATTTGGCTCGGTGATATTTACTGCTTCAAAATCGGTACAACCTGTTGCATTATCAGTTACCGTACAGAAATAAGTACCCTGAGATAATGAGCTAATAGTAGCTGTTGTTGCACCCGTTGACCATTCTAAAGAATATGCACTGGTACCACTAACTGAAACAGATATTGATCCATTATTTCCACCAAAACAACTCACGTTTGTTTTACTCGTGACGGAAATGGTTGGACAGGCTGCTTGGGCCCACCCACTCCAAATAAGGATTACTGTAGAAAGAATTAGTTTTTTAAGCATGTTATCTAACAATCGTTACTGTTCCTGTAAGTTTTTCTTCACCCTTACCTGGATCGATGATATAATAGTAAGTTCCCACCGGTAACTTAGAGTTACCATATGTACCATCCCAAGGATATTTGTATCCTCTAGACTGGAATAAAATGTTTCCTGCTTTGTTGTATACCTTCACCACAATCTCTGGGTAAAGGTCTGCATGATCGAATTGCCATGTATCGTTTAAACCATCACCATTTGGAGTAAATGTGTTTGGTATTTCAATACATCTGATTGGAAGCGTATTTACTGTGAAAGTGTCTGTTGCGATAC
>CAJWSQ010000084.1 GCA_913045895.1 uncultured Flavobacteriales bacterium
TGTTAGACGAAGGCTTACTCAAAACAAGTTGCAACAACTTATTTTCTAACGCTATTAAGTATTCAGATGAAGGTACCAGCATCGATATCAATGTGAATTGCAACGATGACAAATTAATTATTGAAGTTGCCGATCACGGAATTGGTATTCCATCTGGAGATCAAGATCATTTATTTGAGTTATTCCACAGAGCATCAAACACCATAAACATTGAAGGATCTGGAATAGGCTTAGCCATTGTGAAGCGTTGTGTTGATATGATGGAAGGCGATATTTCACTTACCAGCAACGAGGGAGAAGGCACAACCTTTATACTTAGTATACCTTTAAATAAACCTGTAATTGGCTAATTTATGATCGTATTTTCAGATCTGATTGATGCTAAAAATCGAATCAAACCACATGTACACCGAACCCCTATTTTAACCTCAACCAGTATCAACAATTTTGCTAAGGCAAATCTATTTTTCAAGCCAGAAAACTTTCAAAAAATTGGTGCATTTAAATATAGAGGTGCAACCAACGCAATTATGTTGTTGGATGAAGAGTCCAAAAAAAATGGTGTAACCACACACTCAAGCGGTAATCACGGGCAGGCAATTGCCAAGGCTGCTCAAGAAAGAAACATTCCTGCTTACATTGTAATGCCAGAAAATGCACCTCAAGTTAAAATTGATGCTGTGAGAGGATATGGTGCTGAAGTTATCCTTTGCCCTCCCACACTAGAAGCTCGTGAAACTTACATGCAGTCTGTTATCGATAAAACAGGTGCAACGCCTATACATCCATACAATCATCCGCATGTAATTGCTGGTCAAAGTACCGTTGGCCAAGAAATTTTAGAGGATGTCTCAAATTTAGATTACATTATTTGTCCCGTTGGTGGTGGTGGATTGCTAAGTGGAACTTTGCTTGCTGTAAAAAACATTGCTCCTCATGTAAAAGTTATTGCAGCTGAGCCAATGGGTGCCGATGACGCTTATCAATCGTGGAAATCTGAAAAGTTTATTCCGCAAACAAACCCGAATACAGTTGCTGACGGACTCCTAACTTCTTTAGGAGATATTACTTACCCAATTATTCAAGAAAACATTCATGAAATTATTCGGGTTGAGGATACTGATATTATTGCAGCCATGAAACTGATTTGGGAACGCATGAAAATTGTGGTTGAACCATCAGCGGCAATTGGATTGGCAGTAGCTTTACAAAACACTGAAATGTTTGAAGACACGAATACCGCTATTATTTTAACTGGTGGAAATGTAGATTTACCAAAAGCGCTGAAGTTAATGAGTTAAAATCAGCTTTTTAGAGAGACGTTCACCAAACTGAGTTTGAAAATTAAAAATATAAACTCCTTTCTCAAATGAGTCTAAGTGAAATTGGTTTTCTCCCTCTGCAACTTGTTTTCTGAACTGTAATTTCCCTGTAATATCATACAGCTCTGCAACTCCACCCACATTTGATTTCACAGTTACATTTCCATCTGTTGGATTGGGGTAAACTTCAAAGGAAGACTCATGACTAAACAATTTATCTTCTTTAGTTCCCAAGGACTCATCCAATAAAATTCGCATCAGTTTATTGGTAGTATCTTTATAAGTCACAAATACACTTTTTGATTCTACTTCATAATTCAGGCTACTGATTAGATCAATCCTATTTGATTTGTGTAAAGAAACTACTGTGTCATTAGAACTGAAATCACTATTGGAAAATATGAGAGTTACAGTTGTTGAATCTAAATTGTAGTTATTTAAACTATCATACCTAATGTAATTTTGAACATTAACCAAAGCATATTCATCTTCAACAGCTATTGCTTTTGTTCGATAAGAGTGCATATCGTCAATACCTAATGAATCATTCATATTATACCAGCTCGTATCATTATCTAACATTGATATGATTGTGATTGAATTATCATGACCAAATCTATCTACAACAATTGAATAAAGCTTATTTGAATCAATCATATCAAAACCTACAACTACATACTTGCCTGCACCTTGTTTATAATCATATGATTCTAGCTGAACTTTCTCTAATAAATTCAAGTGTTCATCATACCTCCTAAACCAATCTCCGTTATAAAAATCATTATCACCACAAGTACAATTTGAAAGATTAGGAATGTAAACAAATTCATTAAAACCACTGGCTCCAGGAAAGCAAGAACCTACAATTGTAGAGGAAGTAATTAATCCACTATTAGGTTCTAAAATATTAGCTACACTAGTAGGAAGGCAATCACCGCCTTCGTATGAACTACCAATGGCATATATTCTGTCATTATATAAATACAAATACCTAGTAGCTTCATAATCACACCATAAACCTGAGTTGTATGTACTTTCCCATAGAATACTGCCTTGTAAATCAAATTTTCTGATCACTGTATTTCTACAATCCCAACTAATCCCATTTGAATCAACTGCAGTATATGAAATAAATAAGCCTCTGTTTTTTTCATACAAATAATCGGTAAATGAATAAGCTAAATCAGCAATAGGGATTGATAATAAATTATACTCTATTCCATCTGAACTGATAGAGTCTAATTTAAAAACAGACTCGTTTTGCATGGCAGATATCAGCAATGAGCCATCCTGGTTTTTCTTTTCAATTTTAAACTTGCCGAATTCAATTTCGATATCATACTCAACCGTTTGAGCATGAATAATACGTGTCAGAAATAAGGCAAAAAATAAAGTCCAGAGTTTTTGAGTCAGTCGCATAGGTGTAGTTATTGGATGATTAATTTTTGGGTTGTTCTATTTCCATCTTCAGTTGTAAGCACTAAAAAATACACTCCAGCTGGGAGTTGATTTATTTCTAGTTTATTACTTCCCGTATTGATGTTAGAGGCGAGTTGCCTTTTGCCTGCTAAATCATAAAACACAAGCTTGCCTGAATTTGTAGTTTCAATGCTTATTTCACCTAATGTTGGATTGGGATAAACCTCAAAAGTTAGTTCATTACTCTTCAATTCTCGCTCCACTGAATTGATAATTGAGTTGAATGAGATGCGTTCTAAATCCTGATGATAAATTGGGTTGGATGTTGTTCCCGTTGTTGAACCATATTTAATAAACAAGTTTCCAACAGACGGAGATGAAAAAGAATGTTTGATATTAGCTTTAAGTATATAACCAGGTTTAATTTCTGTCCAAATATTACCAACTTGAGTTAAATCTTTTGAGGTACAAACTATGTTTAATTCTGTTGAATCATAAGAAGCGGGACCTCCATATTGTAATAAAGTAGAATAAGACTTACCGAATAAAAACAACAGGAATGTGTCATAAGGCACAACATCGTACAATGTCTTTGAATTATTATTTAAGCCTAGACTATCACTAACATTAATCCAAACTAAATCATTACCCTTATCAAGAATTACCCCTTTGTAAGACTCTGATCCAATTCTATTTTTTATCTCATGTGAAAAATACAAGTCAGGAAATAATTTCTCTGTACTCACAGAAACATAGTCTTTGCCATTATTATCTATGAAGTTATTTGTCTCAAGTAACTTATCAGTTAAAAAATTCAATGAATCATCCACTACAACAACATGATCGCCAGCCCCTCCATTTGATTCATTGCACGAGCAATTTCTAAAAAACACTAAAGTATAGCCTGTATTATTTCTTGATATATCTACAGAACAATACCCTATCATTTCATCTAATATGAACTGACCAGACTGCCTATCAATCTCAAAAAATTTTATCGGTGGACTGCAATCACTCTCTTCTTTATACCAACCATAGAATATCAAGTGGCCGTCTAGCATTAAGATCTTCTTTCCAGGCCATAAATTACAACTAGGCATTTCATTAAAATCGCTCTCCCATACCATATTTGAGTTTATATCAATCCTCTTAACTTTTGATAATTTACAATCTGTATTTGGATAGTTTGTATCTGGAAAGCTATATGAAACATATACACCATCTTGTTCATCGAATAAATACTCTCTAATTTCTAAACTAGAGTCAGCAACAGAGACATCTGTCAGATGGTAGACATCACCATTTGGACTAATTGAATCTAACTGAATTGTCCCGTCCTGTAGTAATGACACTTTAAGAGCTCCGTTTAAATAGTCTTTTTCAATTCGATATGAATCATCAAAAGAAATATCATACTCTACCGTTTGAGCATAAATAGTATGAGTTAGAAAAAAGGCGAAAAATAAAGTCCAGTATTTTTGAGTTAGTTGCATAGGTGTAGTTATTGGATGATTAATTTTTGAGTTGTTCTATTTCCATCTTCAGTTGTGAGCACTAAAAAACACACTCCAACAGGAAGTTGATTTATTTCAAGTTTATTACTTCCTGCATTAATATTTGAGACAAGTTGCCTTTTACCTGCTAAATCATAAAACGCTAGCTTGCCTGAATTTGTAGTTTCAATGTTTATTTCACCTGATGTTGGATTGGGGTAAACTTCAAAGGTTAGTTCATTACTCCTCAACTCTGACTCAACCGAATTGATAATTGAGTTGAATGAGATGCGTTCAAAATAATACTGATTATTGGAACTATCTGAATTTCCTGTAATGGTGTTATACTGAATAAATAAATTACCATCATTCGGTGATGAAAAGGAATGCTTCAAATTAGCATATTGAATATTTCCGGGTTTAGTTTCAGTCCAAATATTACCAACCTGAGTTAAGTCTTTGTTAGTGCAAACTATATTGAACTCAGTAGAATCATAAGTGGCAAAAGAAGTATTTGGAGTTACAGTTCTGTACGGTTTGCCAAATAGAAACAACAAAAAAGTATCGTATTCTACTACTGAATACAACCCACTTTGATATGTATTTGGTAAGTTAAAGCTATCAGTCAGGTTTATCCATTTGAAGTCATCATTCTCTTTCAATATCAAACCCTTATATATTTCCTGATTCATGTTTTCATTTCTGATTTCATAAGAGTAGAAAATATCTTTGGCAATTCTCTTTGTGCTAATTGAAGCCCAATTTTGATTAGAATTTGGTATGAAATTCATCATTTCTAGCTCATACTCATTGATGACATCCAAAGAACTATCAACTTCATAAATTTGATCTCCTCTAGCCCAGTTAAGATCGTTGCAAGTACAGGTTCTGGAAAAAATGAATGAATATCCATCATCATTAAAACTGCTGATATCTACTGAACAATCACCTATTATCTTTTCCTTGCTAAACTGCCCCGATTGCTTGTTTAATTCAGTAAAATACAACCCTGACGAACAATCACCTTCTTCTCTAAAAGATCCTATGGAAATTAACTTATTTGCAATCGTCAACAGTCTAGTTCCTCTTGAAAAATTACAAGCTAATACCTGTGTGTAATCTGTTTCCCATTTTATTACTGAATCAAATCCGAAACTAATGGCTTTAGTAAGCCAGCATTCCTCCTGTATTGTATCTGGTTGGAAGAAGTAGTTTACATATATCGCATCATTTTCGATATACAGATAAGATGAAATTATGGATCCTGAATCTTGAATTGGTATACTTAACAAATTGTATCCATCTCCATTTATATCAACCGAATCCAATAAAAAAGTATCGTTTTCTATTCTCGAATAAAGTGCCGTTCCATCTGTATTCACTTTTTCTATTCTATTGGTTCCATTAAAAGAAATATCATACTCAACCGTTTGAGCATAAATATTATGAGCCAGAAAAAAGGCGAAAAATAAAGTCCAGAGATTTTGAGTTAGTTGCATAGGTGTAGTTATTGGATGATTAATTTTTGGGTTGTTCTACTCCCATCTTCAGTTGTGAGCACTAAAAAATACACTCCAGCTGGGAGTTGATTTACTTCTAGTTTATTACTTCCTGCATTAATATTTGAGGCAAGTTGGCTTTTACCTGCTAAATCATAAAACACAAGCTTGCCTGAATTTGTAGTTTCAACGTTTATTTCACCTGATGTTGGATTCGGATAAACCTCAAAACTTAACTTGTTTTCCTTCAACTCCGGCTCAACTGAATTAATGATTGTATTGAATGAAATGCGTTCAATGTAATTCTTTCTCTCTCTGTTAATTGAGGTTCCAATGTTCTTACTGTAAGACAAATACAAACTACCATCATCTTCTGAGATAAAATGGTGCTCTAGATTTAAATGATAAACTTCACCCAACTTAACTTCTGTCCAAATATTGCCAATTTGTGTAAAGTCTTTTGTGACACATATGATATTTACCTCCGTTGAGTCGTATCTGTAGTACTCATCAGGTCTCACTAAAGTGGTGTAATTATGTCCGAAGGCTATGAGATAGAAAGTGTCATATACAATAACATCATATAATCTACTCATGTATTCATTCAAATTCAATGTATCATGCAAGCTATATCTGGTTATCTGATTTGAATTTTCTAATCTTAAAAGTGAGTACTTGTTATTCGATGTTGAATACTGCCTTCTTAAACCTCCAGTTAAATAAGTGTTAGAATCTATTGCTGTGGTACCTACAGACATCACACTATCACCATATTCATCCAATAGAATTAATCTTGAAGAATTTACTCTATTGAAATTCTCATCAAACGTTTCAATCTGATCTGGTTGTAGATACTCACTATCGTTACACGAACAATTACTGTGATGAATAAACTTTAAATCTCCCCCAATAGAATTAACCCATTTATAACTGCAATCACCTATTGTTTTACGTTTGATCAGATGCCCTGTATTAATATCTAACTTCAGCAACTTAATTTCTGGAGTGCAGTCTCCTTCATCAGCATAACTTGAAATAGAAAACAAATTGTTTCCATTTATATGAATCGTATTTCTTGGATAGAAATTACAACCTGTGGTATCATCTACAAACTCCCAAATAACTCCACCCTGAGAATCATACTTTGTTATTTTACCAGCTCCACAGTCTCCGTAATAAATACTAGTATCATTAAATGATCTTGAAACAATAAGATTGTTAGAATCGGTGTAATGGTAGTACCATAAGTTACTGGCTGAATCATATACCTCAAAATCATTTAGAGGTATATCAACACCATAAGGCGAAATTGAGTCCAGATAAAAAGTAGAATTTTCTTCAATTTTTGTTGTATGAAGTGAGCCATCATCAAAAATTTCATGGATGCTAGGTAAACTACTTACCTCAACATCATACTCAACCGTTTGAGCAGTTGATGAAATAGATTGAACAAGACTGAAAAGGGTAATCAGTCTAAAAAATGACTTTAATCTCATGACTAATAGGTGTTTAAACGAGTTAGAAAAGTTAAAATTAAGTAAATTCTATTGAATTGATTCAGAATTCAATAAAAGCCGCATGTAATCTATAGAGCCGTTTTATATTTGCAGCCTTTATGAGCAACATGGATAACATTAAAATTACACTTCCAGACGGGTCGGTACGTGAAGTTCCAAAGGGAACATCGGCTATGGAAGTTGCTAAGAGCATTAGCGAAGGATTAGCGCGTAATGTTCTATCAGCCAAGGTAAATGGAGAAGTATGGGATGCCAATCGCCCCATTGAAACCGATGCTACCTTAACGTTGCTCACGTGGGATAATGACGAAGGTAAAAACACCATGTGGCACTCTTCTGCTCACTTGATGGCTGAAGCCTTGGAAGAACTTTATCCTGGAATTAAATTCGGTATTGGGCCTCCCATTGAAAATGGTTTTTACTACGATGTAGATTTTGGTGGTCAACAATTTTCTTCTGACGATTTCCAAAAAATCGAGAAGAAAATGAAAGAGCTTGCTAGTAAAAAAAGCGATTATGTTCGCAAAGAAGTAAGCAAATCCGATGCTATTGAGTATTTCACCGAAAAAGGTGATGAATATAAACTAGATCTAATTAAAGATTTAGAAGACGGAAAAATCACGTTCTATACACAAGGTAACTTTACAGATTTGTGTAAAGGACCTCACATTCCAAACACGGGATACATTAAGGCTATTAAGCTTTTGAGTACTGCTGGTGCTTATTGGAGAGGCGATGAAACTAAAGATATGTTGACTCGTATCTATGGTATCACATTTCCAAAGCAAAAGATGCTTGATGAGTATCTTACTCAATTGGAAGAAGCTAAAAAACGTGATCACCGTAAAATTGGTAAAGAACTTGGCTTGTTTACTTTCAGTGAGCGCGTAGGTCAAGGATTACCACTTTGGCTTCCAAAAGGTGCTGCTTTGAGAGATCGATTGGAGCGTTTTTTGAAAGAAGCACAGAAAAAAGCAGGTTACGAGCCAGTAATGACACCTCACATCGCGCACAAAGATTTGTATGTATGTAGTGGTCACTACGAGAAGTATGGCGAGGATTCATTCCAACCTATTACTACACCACACGAGGGTGAAGAGTTCATGCTAAAGCCGATGAACTGTCCGCACCATTGTGAAATTTTTAAATCGGAACCGCATTCATACAAAGACCTTCCTATTCGCTATGCAGAGTTTGGAACAGTTTACCGTTATGAACAAAGTGGTGAGTTACATGGTTTAACTCGTGTACGTGGATTTACACAAGATGATGCGCACATTTTCTGTACGCAAGATCAAGTAAAAGACGAATTCAAAAAAGTAATCGATTTGGTTTTATACATCTTTAAAACCATGGATTTCAAAGAATTTGTTGCTCAGGTTTCCTTAAGAGATCCTGAAAATCCGGGTAAGTACATTGGTTTACCAGAAAATTGGGACAAAGCTGAAGCTGCAATCCGTGAGGCTGCTGAAGAAAAAGGCTTACCAATTACTGTAGAATATGGCGAAGCTGCATTCTACGGACCAAAATTAGATTTCATGGTACGCGATGCTATTGGTAGAAAATGGCAGTTGGGTACTATTCAATTAGATTACAACCTACCTGAACGTTTCGAATTGGAATACACAGGTAGTGATAACCAAAAACACCGTCCGGTGATGATTCACCGAGCGCCATTTGGTTCAATGGAACGATTTGTTGCTGTTTTGACTGAACACTGTGCAGGAAGATTCCCATTGTGGTTAATGCCTGAACAAGCTGTGATTTTGCCAATCTCTGAGAAATACAATGACGATGCGCAAAAACTTTCAAAACTGCTCAATAATTCCGATATTCGCGCCCTTGTTGACGACCGCAACGAAAAGATTGGCAGGAAGATACGTGACAATGAAGTAAAAAAAGTACCTTTCATGTTGATCTTGGGTGAGCAAGAAGTTGAGAATGGAACTGTTTCTGTTCGTAGACATGGTCACGGAGACTTAGGCTCAATGAGCGTAAGTGAATTTACGCAATTGGTTCACAACTTAGTAAGTGAAGAAGTTGGTGAATTCAATTTTGATTAATTGATTTAAAAAAATAAAATAGAATAATTTGGCAATTAGGAGAAGAAGACCAGCGAGGGTTATAAAAGAAGATCCTCACAAAATTAACAGAGCAATTAAAGCTGATCCAATACGTGTTGTTGGAGACAATGTTGAAGTGGGTGTATATTCACTCAAAGAAGGCCTACAAATGGCTGATGAGCAAGGGTTAGATCTTGTAGAAATTTCTCCGAAAGCTGATCCTCCAGTCTGTAAAATTGTAGACTACAAGAAATTCTTGTACGAGCAAAAGAAGAAGCAAAAAGAAATTAAAGCCAAAGCTCAAAAAGTGGTTATCAAAGAGATTCGTTTCGGACCTCAAACGGATGAGCACGATTATGAGTTTAAGAAAAAGCATGCTGAGAAGTTCCTGAAAGAAGGTGCTAAAATTAAAGCATACGTATTCTTCAAAGGGCGTTCAATCTTGTTTAAAGATCAAGGACAATTGATCTTGCTTCGCTTAGCTACTGAATTGGAAGAATTAGGAACTGTTGAGCAGATGCCTAAAATGGAAGGTAAACGTATGATTATGTTTATCGCTCCTAAGAAGAAGTAACCAACACAACAATATATAAGGAAGTTGTATTATGCCTAAAATGAAAACAAATGCCAGTGCAAAGAAGCGTTTTAAGCTTACTGGTACTGGTAAAATCAAAAGAAAACACGCTTTCAAATCTCACATCCTTACCAAAAAGGAAAAGAAACGTAAGCGTAATTTAACTCAAGCTGGTTTAGTTGATAAAACTGACATGAAGAACGTTAAGTTAATGCTTAACATCTAAGCTTAGAGTAGGTTTTATAATTATTGTTTAAACCCGGCATCGAGCAAATAAAACAAGTCTTCTTAAGTGAAGCGCTTTATGCCAAAAAACACAAGATACTATGGCAAGATCGGTAAATAGTGTTGCTAGTAGAGCAAAGAGAAAAAAAATGATGAAAGAGGCCAAAGGTTACTTTGGCCGCAGAAAAAATGTTTGGACTGTAAGTAAAAATGCTGTCGAAAAAGGATGGTTATACGCTTACACTGGTCGTAAACAAAAGAAACGCAACTTCCGCAGCTTGTGGATTCAGCGTATTAACGCTGCTGCGCGTGAACACGGAATGTCTTATTCTCAGTTCATGGGTAAATTAGCGAAAGCTGAAATCCAATTAAACCGTAAGGTTCTAGCTGATTTAGCTTTGAACCACCCAGAAGCTTTTAAAGCTGTTGTGGAAAAAGTAAAATAAATTATATAACACTTTGTGTTGGTTATAAAGGGACTCAAATGAGTCCCTTTTTTTATGGGTTAAAATCATGTTTGTGTATCTAAAATTCTATTATTTTTCATGGAATAAAGACGCAGAAATATGAATAGCAATAAACTCCTCGTAATCATAGGAATGGGCAAAGGCATTAGCTATGGTGTAGCCCGTAAGTTTGGAAAAGAAGGTTTTAAAGTAGTCTTGGTTTCAAGAAATATCACCAATCTCAAAAAATATCAATCAGAACTGAGTAAAGAAGGAATAGACTCTTTTCCTTACATCGCCACAGCT